>CATLIJ010000080.1 GCA_949948825.1 uncultured Clostridiaceae bacterium | reverse complement strand
ATATCTGCAGCTTCGTATTGTAAATGTAGCACAGACCAGCCGCATTTCCCAGATTGTCATGGGATACCGTCGTATTGATGAAGAATTTCGAAGGGAAATGGAACAGAAACAGCTTTTAAAGGAGGCTCTCAAAAGCGCAAATCTGGCCATAACTGCAAAAAACACCTTTCTCTCCAATATGTCCCATGACATGCGCACTCCCTTAAATGCTATTTTAGGTTTTGCCCTTTTGGCCAAAAAACAGCTTTCTGCCAGTGAACCGGCCTGGAATTACCTAGATAAAATCCAAGCCTCCGGTCAGCAGCTCCTTGATTTGATTAATAAGGTGCTGGAAATATCATGGTCAGAAACCAACCACTTACAGATCTCGGAAAGTAAATTTAATTTGTGCCGCCTGATGGAGGATTTGAAGGAAAGTCTGTTTTCACAGGCGGATCAGAAAAATATTACCATTTCTCTTGATCAGTCCAATGTAAAACACGATATGGTCTGGGGAGATCCGGATAAACTGAAACAGGTTCTCTGGCATCTGACAAACAATGCAGTGACCTACACTCCAAACAACGGCAGTATCGGTTTGTCTGTGACAGAGCAGGAAACCCCAGCCAAAGGATATGGATTGTACCGGTTTGTTGTAAAGGATACCGGGGTTGGTATCAGCAAAGATTTTCTGGAACATATTTTTGAGCCATTTGAACGGGAAAAAAACACCACCATGAGCGGAATCCACGGTATGGGACTTGGTCTGGCCATCGCCAAAAACATGGTGGAAAAAATGGGCGGACACATTAAAGCAGACAGCACGCTCCATAAAGGAAGCACCTTTACAGTCACTCTCCGCCTTCCCACAGTCGGCCAGCCGGATGAATCCCCGGTTAAGGCCATGGATTTAGCCACTCTTTTATCTGACCAGAAAATCCTTCTGGTGGAGGATAATGAAATCAACCTGGAGATTGCAACTGACCTTTTGGAGGAATTGGGATTTCACATTGAGACTGCGGAAAACGGACAGATTGCTGTAGAAAAAATAAGCAAATCCAGACCTGGAGAATTTGCCCTGATTTTAATGGATATACAGATGCCGGTCATGGACGGCAGGCAGGCGGCAAAAGCCATCCGCAAATTAGACTCCCCGGCTCTGGCAGGCCTTCCGATTGTGGCTCTGTCTGCCGACGCCTTTGAAAGCGACCGGAAAAAGTCCCTTGAATGTGGCATGGACGCCCATTTGTCCAAGCCAATTGAAGTCCCTCTGCTTTTGGAAACCATGACCAGCGCTCTCCAAAATTACAGAATGAAGTTTCATCTGGATTCCCTGGCAGAGCAAGGGTAAAATGCTGTCTGCCTTCCCCTGGCAAAGGTCCGTCTCATTGCTCTGCGGCGGACCTTTTTAATATCTCTTAACCAGAATTACTCACCAGTGTTCTTTTTCCCTGCTTCCAAAAGTCCCTCCATCCACTGTTTGGCCTCCAAAAACCAGGGGTCCTCCGGACGGGTCATCCGCACATAATTCACCTTTCCAAGAAGCATGCGAAGATACTGCTTCTGGTCAGCCTCACTCACCCTCTCCCCTTTGCCGGAAAATATCAAATGCTCCTCTGTCCCGAACCGTCTGCAATAATAAATCTCCTGCCGCAGCTTTCTCCGGTATTCCTTTGATGTCTGAGCCTTCTCATTTACCACAAGCCCAGTTACCTTCTGCTGAACACCCGGGGACAAAACAACCGTCTTTTTGGGGTTCAGCTCAAATCCCATAGCCCCAAGAAAGCCCTTTACCCTTCCTTTCACCTCTCCTGGATGAAACGTCCCGGAAAAGGTCAGGTCATCACTGTACCTGCTGTAAAAAATATCTCTCTCCCTGCACCAGCTTTCCATCCACTCGTCAAAAGGCTTCATGATCCGGTTGGAAACTGACGGTGAGGTAGGCGCTCCCTGGGGAAGATACTCACCATAACAGCACAAAGCAGTCAGAAGATTTCCCACTGCCGGAGGAAAAAGCTGCGGAGAAAATACCTGATGAAGAACCATGGGAAACGTAATATTTCCAAAAAAATCCACAATGTCAAGCTTCATCACCAGGGGCTTTTTCACATGTATCCGGGCATTGGACACAATTCCAAAGCTTTTGTTTTTCCGGTATGCCATGGCATTGTCAGACACGGAAAGACCGTCCAGAACATGATGAAGCAGATTTCTCTGAACATGCTTTAAAAGAGGGTCCGGGACAAGAATAGTACGCGTTCCGCCAGACCTTTTGGGAATCCTTCGCTTTTCATAATGAGCTTCTGTGTGGTTGCTTAAAGCATACAGACAGGCAAGGATTTTTTCTTCTGGCCAGCCGTTGTCCCCCAGCAGGCGGAAGGAAAGCAGCATGTCCCTGCAATGGGCATCTGTACAGTAACGCCACAAGTCCCTCCTGCCTGCAAAGGCTGGCTCCTTCATGGCTGTTCCCCCTGAAACAGTCTCTTCTTTCGGGCAATCATCTCATCGATCCGCTCCATATACTGTTCCACATTTTTCACGGTCTCTGCCCGCTCAATCCGGTTTTCTTCCGGAATCACCCGCTTTGTGGTGGTTCCGGCTCCGCAGCCGATGACAGTCTGCTGCTCCTCCATCATAAGAATATTATAAATGCATGCCTTTCCTGGCCGCGCATATCCTACGTTTTCAAAATTCCCAGCCATATTTTTCTGACGGTACAGATAGTACGGCTCCAGTCCCATCTCTCTGGCATACCGGGCTGTCATCTGTATCATTTCCTGAGTATTCATGATCTTGCAGTTTTTATAGTCCTCTCTCCTGGTATTCAGCCTTGCCGCCCGCTTCACTGCCAGAGAATGAATCGTCAGGCTGTCCGGAGCCAGGGCTTTCACTGCCTCCATGGTATGGAAAAGGTCCTGCTCCTCCTCCTCCGGAAGACCAACGATCAAATCCATGTTAATATTGTCAAACCCCAGGTCTCTGGCCAGAAGAAACTGTTCCTGTACCTGCTCCACTGTATGGCGTCGGCCAATCCGATCCAGAGTAGGCTGATTCATGGTCTGAGGATTAATGGAAATCCGGGTCACTCCATATTTTTTCAGAATCTGAAGTTTCTCTCTGGTAATGCTGTCCGGCCGTCCCGCCTCCACGGTAAATTCCAGCGCCCCGGAACAATCAAAAACATCCGTCAGCTTTTTCATCAGCCTTTCCAGCTCCTCTGCCGGCAGAGAGGTAGGAGTGCCGCCTCCCACATACACAGACGAAGGATATTTTCCCGCTGTCTCTGCCACATAATCCAGCTCCAAAAACAAAGCCTTCCGATATTCCTCCAGACGCCCCTGCCATTTCTCAATGGGATAGGACGTAAAGGAGCAGTAAAGACAGGTAGTGGGGCAAAAGGGAATCCCCACATAAAGGCTGTATCCATGTTCATTGGCTGGATGTTGTGAAGTCTTTGCCTCAAGTTCTTTTACCCTTCCTAAAAGCTCCCTCTCCCTCATGGCAATCTCCACACACAGCCGGATCTTCTCATCGCTGGCAAAATAGTTTGCCTTCATAAAATCAAAGATCTCCTTTTCCTCCATGCCGTCCTTCAGGCAGGAAAGGGCAATCTTTGCCGGACGGATTCCTGTGAGCGATCCCCATGGCAGACTCCTTCCGGTGAGTTCCTTTAAAATGGCATAAAGTCTTCTTTTGATTTTGTTTTTGGCCTCTGCCCGGTTGTCATAGTCCAGAAAAACCGGCTCGTCAAAATGATCCATCTCCCACTGCTCTGCCGGCGAATCTCCCCATATTAAAGTAGAATGCTCCCCCCGGAATATCATCTGCATCCGAAACTGATCCCTGTTTTCATTCAGCCTTCCCACCAGACAAAGCTCCAAATCCGGCAGCTCCTCATACACAAAATCTCTCCCCGGAAAAAACGCCATCAAAAGCTCCCGGATATCCTGCTCATAAGCATGATCATTCAATAAAATTCCAATCATAATTCTCGTTTTCCATTCTCTTTTCCTCTTACTCGCCAAAATCATCATTCTGATTCACAGCTCATCCTCTTGTCCGCTTTTCCCTCCCCTGTACATGCGGACCGGATTATACCTTCTCTCCCGCCCAATGGTGGTAGCTTCCCCATGGCCCGGAAAGACCTTTGTATCCTCCGGCAGGGTAAGAAGCTTTTCCCGAATCGAGCTGACAATGGCTTTTCCGTCTCCTGTAGGCAAATCCGTTCTTCCTAAAGAACCGGCAAAAAGGGTGTCTCCGCTGAAAAGGGCCTGCTCTGCTGAAAGGTAATAACACACAGATCCAGCCGTATGCCCCGGAGTCTTTAACACCTTCCATTCAAAGCCAATAAGGGAAAACACATCCCCATCCCCAGCCAGCACATCCGGACAAACCACTGCTTTTTCCCTTCCCATGATTCCGCTTAAATTCATGGACGGTTCCTTCAAAAGCAGCTCCTCCTCCTTTCCGGCATAAATCTGGCAGGAAAAAGCCCTGCAGATATCCTCCACTGCCATAATATGGTCAAAATGCCCGTGGGTCAAAACGATTGCAACTGGCTTTACCTCCAGCTCTCTGCACTTATTCAGCACATACGCTCCGTTGTCTGCCGGGTCCACCACCACAGCCTCTCTGGTCTCATGATTGTAAACCAAATAACAATTGGTGCTCACATCTCCCAGCACATAGGTCTCCATACGAAAACTGCTCATCTCTTTGCTCCCTTCTGGTTTCATACCAAAAGAAAAAGCGCTGGCAGCGCTTCTCCGCCCCTATCCGGCGGTCCGCTCAATGTCCAGCACTCCCTCAATCTGTCTAATCTTATCCGTCAAACGGTTCAGCTCCTCTTTTCCATGAATGTCAAAGGTCATGATAATGGTCGCCTTCCCCTGCTTGCTGGTTCTCACATTAATAGAGGTAATGTCAATCTGCCTCTCTGTAAACACTTTGGAAATATCCACAAATATACCGATTCGGTTGTTGGCAAAAATCTGAATCTCTGTGGAATACCGCTCCCTGCTTCCGTCCTCCCCGGACTGCTGCCACTCTGCGTCAATCAGCCGCACCCGCTCATCCTCCGGCAGATTGATGATGTTAATACAGTCCGTCCGATGGATGGAAACCCCCCGTCCTCTGGTGACAAACCCCACAATCTCATCTCCTGGAACCGGACTGCAGCAGCGGGAAAACCGCACCGCCACGTCATGGATTCCCCGGACCACAATTCCGCTTTTGGACTTTTTGGAGATCGGCACGCGGGAGCTGATGTCACTTAGGCCGTCTAAAATATTCTGGTCCGTAACTTCATTCTTCTGCTTTTTATTCCGCTCCTCCAGCATCTTGTTGATGACCTGGCCCTCCTTCAGTCCTCCATGCCCAATGGAAGCCAGCACAGAATCCCAGTCCTTAAACGCATACCGGGCCATAACCTTCTGCTGAAACTCCGGCTTATTCAATTCCGGAAAATTGATTCCCTTTGCCTTGCAGTACCGATCAATCATCTCCTTGCCCTTTAAGATATTATCCTCCTTCAGCTCGGTCTTAAACCACTGATTGATCTTGTTCCTTGCCTGAGTGCTTTTCACCAGAGCCAGCCAGTCCCGGCTGGGTCCCTTGGAGTTCTGTGAAGTGATAATCTCAATCTGATCCCCGTTCTGAATCACATAATCAATCGTCACCAGCTTTCCGTTGACCCTTGCCCCCACCATCTTGTTGCCCACAGCGCTGTGAATGGCATAGGCAAAATCAATGGGCGTGGAACCGCTGGGCAGGTTCTTCACATCCCCGGACGGGGTAAAGCAATACACATTGTCAGAGAAAAGGTCCAGGTCTCCCTTGACCAGACTTAAAAACTCCCTGGAGTCATCTGTGTCCCGCTGCCACTCCAGAATCCGCCGCAGCCAGCTCATCTTGGCTTCCTCATCTCCTGCCGCAATCTTGCCGCTGCCGCTCTCCTTATACTTCCAGTGGGCTGCTATGCCGTACTCTGCAGTCCGATGCATCTCAAAGGTCCGGATCTGAATCTCAAAGGGCTGCCCTGTGCTGCCAATAAGAGTGGTGTGGAGAGACTGGTACATATTGGGCTTTGGCATGGCAATATAATCCTTAAACCGGCCGGGAATGGGCTTATAAAGCTCATGAATCACCCCCAGGGCCGCATAACAGTCCTTCACTGTGTCCACAAGAATCCGCACGGCAAACAGGTCATAAATCTGGTCCAGAGTCTTATCCTGGTTCACCATCTTTTTGTAAATGCTGAACAAATGCTTCACCCGTCCGCCCACACTGGCCTGAATGTCAGCCTCCATCATGTGGTTTCTCACATCATCCACAATATCCCGGACAAACTGTTCCCTGGCGCCTTTGCGCAGGTTCACCTTTTCCACCAGCTCCTGATACACCTCTGGCTTTAAAAACCTCAGGGACAAATCATCCAGCTCGGTCTTAATCCGGGAAATGCCCAGCCGGTCTGCAATCGGCGCATAGATCTCCAAGGTCTCTCTGGCCTTCTCCTTCTGCTTCTCAGGCTTCCAGAACTCCCCGGTCCGCATGTTGTGAAGCCGGTCTGCCAGCTTAATGATAATCACCCGGATATCCTTTGCCATGGCAAGGAACATCTTTCTAAGGTTCTCCGCCTGAATCTCCACCTTGTCCTTGTCCCAGGACAGCTGGGTCAGCTTTGTAACCCCGTCTACTAAAAAAGCCACCTCTGACCCAAACTCCCGCGTGGTATCCTCCAAGGTCATGGCTGTGTCCTCCACCACGTCATGGAGAAGTCCAGATGCAATAGTCTCTTTATCCATCTCCAAATCTGCCAGAATAATTGCCACACATAGCGGATGAATGATATAAGGCTCCCCTGACTTGCGCTTCTGGTCTTTATGGGCATCTCTGGCAATTTTGTATGCTTTTTGAATCATGGTAATATCATCCGAAGGGTGATACTTCCGAATGGTCCGAATCAGTTTTTGATATAATTCCTCCGGACTGGTAAAATCCGCCGGATTCTCCAGCTCGATGTCCATTTTCTTACCCGTAGTTTCATTCGTCATAGAAAAAGCCACCTTCTCTGAGCATATTTTCTCTACATTATAATTATTTTTGTCGGAAAATGCAAGAGGGATTCTAAGTTTTTCGCAGAAACCTGGTTTTGCCGCGTAATAGTTCACGGGGCATCTTCCTGTCCGTCTTTCACAAACAAGAAGCATCAGGCGTTTGCCCGATGCTTCTTGTTATGGTCTTTCTTCATCAGATAATTTTACAACCACCACATCCTCCATGGTAAAAACCGATTCCTGATCCGGCCAGGAGGGCCGTTCTCTGCTTGCCTCCACTGCCAGCTGATACTCCTCGGCAGAAGGAGGCATCATTGGAAGCCCAAGAGTCAGAAAAAAGCTGCAGACACGATGAGACACCCCCACCGGGCCGCCTTCGTCCCACTGAAACACCGAATGTCCAATAACATCCCCCAGCACCGGATTTCCAGCCAGAGCAATCCTCTTTGTTCCCACAAACGCCACCTTGCGCCCATTCATATCCTCCTGACCTGCAATCTGGCAGACAGCGCTGTATATCCGGTTAGCCAACAGACTGTCCGTCACATAGATTTCATGGGCAGTCTCAAAAAGCCCGCAGGACGTAACCAGCTGCTTCCAGGATAATCCTGCAAAGAACACCATTACACCAGCAAAAATCAACACACTCCCTTTTTTCTGCTTTTCCATCCATTGAAAAAGCAAAGCGCTGATCCAAAACATATGTCCTGCATAAATCAGGGAGTATGTCAAATGCCCTCTCATTGGCTGCGCCATTCCAGTGAGAAGCGTTGTCAGCACCGGGGAAGCAAACAACACCAAAAGGGCAAATACACAGCAAAACAGTCTCCCTGACTTTCTTTTTACTGCTGTCCCCAAAATCAGTCCAGAGGAGATCCCTGCTGTGACAAGAAACAGCTGAGAGAAAAACACAGACCAATTTCCAAAATAAATTCTCCCAATATCAATGCGTATGCTGTTCATGCCAGCTAAAATTCCCTGACTTTTCCAGTAAAGCATGGAATTTACATAAGAAGGGCTGGCTCCTGTGCGCCGCACAAACCACATTGCTGTAGCCTGAGTCACCAAAAATCCCACCAAAAACAGCCCTGCATCCAAAATCCCCTCCCTCAGCCCTGCATTCTCATAATCCGTCAGGTAAATCACAAGATAAGCCATGACCGTCAATCCAATGTAAAAGGCCGGAAACGCCTGATAAGTTCCCATGGACCATACCATGAAAAACAAGGCAGGAGCATACCAAAAGGGAGAACTTCCCTTTCGGACCGCCATCTGAGCAC
This sequence comes from uncultured Clostridiaceae bacterium, assembly GCA_949948825.1. Lineage (GTDB taxonomy): Bacteria > Bacillota > Clostridia > Lachnospirales > Lachnospiraceae > Brotaphodocola. Next base: position 1,515 of record CATLIJ010000080.1, on the reverse strand, counting down.
AAAACACAGAAATCCCGCAAAAAACCATTGCCAAACAAACCTCAAAAGCCTGAAGCACAAAATTCACCTGCTCTGCCAGACAGGGAGAGGACAAAAAAACTGCCGTAAAAGGAAACATTCCAATGCGAAGAGACCTGCGGAAAGACTGACTGCCTCTCCCCCACCAGTCAAAACAAAACCCAATCAGAATCACAAAAAGCCACAAAGCAAACATCATAAGCCCATTGGACACTGTAGGCATCAGACGCCCAAAGAAAAACAGCTTTTTCATTATATTCAGCCCGAACCGTTGATGGCCATACCAGGAAAACATCATCACCTCCGGATCAGAAATCATAATATCACTGTCCACAAAAATATCCCCATGAAACAGACGGATTCCATAAATAAGAAAAATCCACAAGGCAGTAAACCAGCGAAATACCTTTACAGAACAAAAATATTCCCTAAACTCCCCGCAGGCTGCATGCGCCTCCAATCGAAATTGGTTCCAGGCCTTTGACATACCCATTCCTCCTACCCCTATCATCTTCTACGCAAAAAACACTCTCCATATTCTGACAACATAAATCCAATTCAGTATAACACTTAAATCTACTTAAGTAAATAGCTTAATCAAAATGAAACTAATAAAGAACCCGATTTGTATTTAAACTTATAGGTACTATAAAAGCAAGAGAGGTAGAAAATGAACCTAGAAGAATTTATTATTCAACGCGTAGAAGAACTTTGCACCATACATAATATGAGTAAATACCGCCTTTCACAACTAACAGGGATATCTCAGGCAGCATTTTCCTACATGTCCAAAAAGAAAACCGTACTGACCATCATCACCATCAGCAAAATCTGCGATGCCTTCGGAATCACCATCGCCCAATTCTTCTCCGGCCAGGGTACCTACCCGGACCTGAACGAAGACCAAAAAACACTACTGGAACACTGGGGAAAAATCGACAAAAAGAAACAAACCATCATCCTGAACCTGATTCAGGCCTTAGAAGAACTATGAGAACATACATCAAACCATTTCGATCCACCATACAGAAAAACAAGACATAAAAGAAATCATTCACTCACTCATACCCAAAATACGAACCCAAAAACCCATCCACCCACCCATACCCAAAATACGAACCCAAAAAACCATCCACTCACTCATACCAAAAATGCGAAACAAAAAACATTCACTCACTCATACCAAGAATGCAGCAGGAAAGCAATAAGAGAACATTAGAAGACCCTCTTTCCACGTCGGTCCTTAGGCTGCGTATTTTGCAGCCTTAGTACCGCTACGTGGAAAACGGAGTGAGAACGTGTCTGAAAATGTTCTCTTATTGCTTTCCTGCGGACCTTATTGCTTTCCTGCGGACCTTATTGCCTTCCTGCGCCCCTAATTGCCCTCCTGCGGACCTCATTTGCCCTCCCACATCTTCCATCCCCTCAACTATAAGCCCCCGCCTCCATAGCCTCCCGGGCCACGGACAGCATCAACTTAATCCGGTTCTCCTGATT
>CATLIJ010000079.1 GCA_949948825.1 uncultured Clostridiaceae bacterium | reverse complement strand
GCAGGGAACCAAGGAATTTGGGTTATCCAACACCAATAAGCTTTTGAAGATGGCAACCAATTTTCAGGTTACTGGCTTGAAGACAGGTTCTACCTCCCTGGCAAAATATTGTCTTTCCGCTACAGCGGAAAAGGACGGGGTCCGGCTGATTGCCGCAATTATGGCAGCGCCGGATTATAAGGCAAGGTTTGCAGACGCTCAGACCCTGCTGAATTATGGGTATGCCAACTGCAGGCTGTATGAGGACCATGAGATGCCTGCCCTGCCAGAGATTCCGGTGAGAAACGGAGTGAGAGACACAGTTGCTTTGGAATACAAGAGCGGATTTTCTTATTTGGGAATCGAGGGAGAGGATTTTCAGGCAGTGGAAAAGAAGCTTTTGACACCAGAGGAGCTTCCTGCGCCGGTGATGCCAGGAGATTCTGTGGGGGTGCTGCGATATGAGCTGGGTGGAAAGGTACTGGGAGAGGTGGAGATTCTGGCAGCAGAGGAAGTGGCAAAGGCAGGCTACCGGGATTATTTCCGGAAAACCCTTGGAGCATGGCTGATGGAAGCAAAAACAGGGGCATAAAGAAAGTAGGGCAGATTTGCAATCCGCTCTGGAAATCTTATACAAAAGATGTTATAATAAAATCGCTTGGAACGAATTTCCGGCAGGAAGCTGCTGGAAAATTAGTAACTGTTCAGACGGGGCATCTTTTTGTCCGTCTTTGACAGACAAGAAGATGCGGATGTCCATCTGATGTGGAAATTGACATGAATTTTGGCTTACAAGCAAGCTTGACGTCCAAAATTTATGTCAATTTCCCCGCCGTCTGAACGGTTACGGAAAATTACATTAACTGAAGGAGGGCGCCTCAAGTGAGATTAGTAACGCGTTCGGATTTTGACGGACTGGTATGTGGTGCATTGCTGCTGGAAGCAGGTATTATTGATTGTTGGAAGTTTGCACATCCAAAAGATCTGCAGGATGGTCTGGTAGAGATTAATGACAATGACTGTCTGGCAAATGTACCTTTCGTAGAAGGTTGCGGTCTTTGGTTTGACCACCACTCCAGTGAACATGAGAGACTGCAGCTGCAGGGAAAGTATAAGGGTGAGAGCCGCATGACCCCATCCTGCGCAAGGATTATTTATGAATATTATGGCGGTGCAGAGCGTTTTCCACAGTTTGGGGAGATTATGGAGGCTGTGGACAAGGTGGATTCCGGCAATCTGACCATGGATGAGGTTATGAACCCTACAGGATGGATTTTAGTCGGATTTCTGATGGACCCCAGGACTGGACTTGGCAGGTGGAGACAGTTTTCCATCTCCAATTATCAGCTGATGGAGAAGCTTCTGGAGGCATGTCGTGTTCTCACCACAGCGGAGATTCTTGCCTTGCCGGATATGCAGGAGCGGATTGAGGTATACCGGGAGCAGACTGAGAAATTCAAAGAGATGGTGACAGGCCATACCCGGACAGAGGGAAATGTGATTATTACGGATCTTCGGGGAGTGGACCCGATCTACACAGGAAACCGTTTTATGATTTATGGCATGTATCCGGAGCAGAATATTTCTGTATGGATTGTCAATGGACGGGGAGGACAGGGATGCTCGGCAGCTGTGGGATACAGCATTCTTAACCGGACAGCTGCCCTGGATGTGGGAAGCCTGATGCTGAAGTATAATGGAGGCGGCCACAAAAAGGTGGGAACCTGTCAGTTCAGCAATGAGACCATGGAAGAAGGTCTGAAGAATATGTTAAAGGACCTTTGTGATATGGCCAATTCATAATGGATTTGTGTAAAAACACCGGGAAGGCCTGGAAAACAGGTGTTTCCGGTGTTGTTTTGCGAATTGTCCGGAGGAAGATGCCAAGCAGGTGTCTGGCCGGATAAAGCTTGATTGTAAAAAGACAGAAGACAGGATGTTGGAACAGTTATGGTTTGTAAACGATTCCTATGAGAAGGAAAGGAGCAGGAGGATGGCAAAGGTTGGAATTGTGATGGGCAGTGATTCGGATATGGCGGTGATGGCGCAGGCAGCTGAGATTTTGGACAGGTTTGGGATTTCTTATGAGATGACAATTCTTTCTGCCCACCGGGAGCCGGATGCCTTTTTTGAGTGGGCAAGAGGAGCAGAGGACAGAGGAGTCCGGGTTATCATTGCAGGAGCTGGCAAGGCGGCCCATTTGCCCGGTATGTGCGCGGCGATTTTCCCCCTGCCGGTTATTGGAATTCCTATGAAGACCTCGGATTTGGGCGGTCTGGATTCGCTTTTTTCTATTGTACAGATGCCCTCCGGCGTTCCGGTGGCTACTGTGGCCATTAACGGAGGCGCCAATGCCGGGATTCTGGCGGCAAAGATGCTGGCCACAGGGGAGGAAGACCTGCTTGGAAGAATCAAGGATTATGCCAGAGAGCTGAAGGAAAAGGTGGAGGATAAGGCAAAGGAGTTAGAAGAGCTGGGGTATAAGGAGTTTCTGGCAAAGAGACAGTAACAAATAAGGAGCTGGAAGTTAATGTTTGAGAAACCGTGTACTGCAGTAGGAAGGTGCTGGAGGACATGTACAGAATGGAGGAAAATATGGATTATAAGAAAGCCGGAGTGGACATTGAGGCAGGCTACCGGGCAGTGGAACTGATGAAAAAGCATGTGATGGGAACCATGCGTCCTGAGGTGCTGGGGGGAATCGGGGGGTTCTCAGGGGCATTTTCCTTAAAGGCCATAAAAGAGATGGAGGAGCCAGTGCTGCTTTCTGGTACGGATGGCTGTGGGACAAAGGTAAAGCTGGCAATTCTTATGGACAGGCATGATACGATTGGCATTGATGCGGTTGCCATGTGTGTCAATGATATTGCCTGTGCCGGAGGGGAGCCGTTATTTTTCCTGGATTACATTGCCTGCGGCAAGAATTATCCGGAGAAGATAGCAGAGATTGTAAAGGGCGTGGCGGAAGGCTGCCGTCAGTCAGAGGCAGCATTGATTGGCGGTGAGACTGCAGAGCATCCGGGCCTGATGCCGGAGGAAGATTATGATCTGGCAGGATTTGCAGTAGGTGTCTGTGACAGGAAGGATATGATTACTGGCGAAGACCTGAAAGCTGGAGATGTCTTGATTGGAATGGCGTCCTCTGGCGTTCACAGCAATGGATTTTCTCTGGTGAGGAAAGTATTTGAGAAGGAGCTTACCAGGGAAGGGCTGGATACCTGGTATGAGGAGTTAGGCAAGACCCTGGGGGAGGCTCTTCTGACTCCCACAAAGATCTATGTGAAGGCTTTGAAAAGTGTGAGGGCCAGCGGGGTGAAGATAAAGGCGTGCTGTCATATTACTGGCGGCGGATTTTATGAAAATGTACCCCGGATGCTGGGGGAGGGAACCCATGCAGTGATTCAAAAGGAGAGCTATCCGGTTCCGGCTTTGTTCCGGATGCTGGCAGACAAGGGCGATATCAGTGAGGAGATGATGTACAATACTTACAATATGGGAATTGGTATGATTGTGGCAATCGATCCGTCGGATGTGGAAAAAACTATGGAAGCCATAAAGAAGGCAGGAGAGACTCCCTATGTGATAGGTTCTGTAAAAGAGGGAGAAAAGGGAGTGACCTTATGTTAAGAGTAGGGGTGATGGTGTCTGGCGGCGGGACCAATCTTCAGGCAATTCTGGATGCCATGGAAAAGGGAAAACTTTCCAATGTGGAAATTGCGGTGGTAATCAGCAACAATCCTGGGGCATATGCCCTGGAGCGGGCCAGAAATCATGGTATTCCGGCTGTATCTCTGTCCCCGAAGGATTTTTCTGTCCGGGAGGCTTTTGAGGAAGCCTTATTGGAACAGGTGGATTCTTATCATCTGGATTTGATTGTGCTGGCAGGTTTTTTGGTAAAGATTCCAGAGAAGATGGTGGAGAAATATGAAGGGCGGATCATCAATATTCATCCATCTTTAATCCCATCCTTCTGTGGCGTGGGGTATTATGGGCTGAAGGTTCATGAGGCTGCTCTGACCAGAGGGGTAAAAGTGACTGGCGCTACGGTGCATTATGTGGACAGCGGTATGGATACAGGGCCCATTCTTCTTCAGAAGGCAGTGGAGGTGAAGGAGGGGGATACACCGGAGACCTTGCAGAAAAGGGTGATGGAAGAGGCGGAATGGGTTATTTTGCCAGAGGCCATTGGCTGGATTGCCGACAGAGAGGCAAAGGGCTGATGCAAAGGAACAGGAGGAGAATATGAAGATTTTGATTGTTGGCAGCGGAGGCAGGGAGCATGCAATTGCGTGGAAGCTGGCTCAAAGCCCCAAGGTGGAAAAGCTTTACTGCGCACCGGGAAATGCAGGCATTGCTTCTGTGGCAGAGTGTGTGAATATTGGAGCGATGGATTTTGAAGGGCTGACTGCTTTTGCAAAAGAAAATAAGGTGGATTTGACGGTGGTTGCCCCGGATGATCCTCTGGCGGCCGGAGCAGTGGACGCTTTTGAGGCAGCCGGACTTCGTGCGTTCGGACCGCGGAAGAATGCGGCAATTCTGGAAGGCTCAAAGGCATTTTCCAAGGATTTGATGAAAAAGTATCACATTCCCACAGCAGCCTATGAGACCTTTGATTCAGCTGAAAAGGCGCTCTCTTATTTGGAGACTGCAAATCTGCCGATTGTTTTAAAGGCAGACGGGCTTGCTTTGGGCAAGGGAGTGCTGATCTGTAATACGCTGGAGGAGGCAAAAGCAGGGGTTCAGGCTCTTATGCTGGATAAGCAGTTTGGCGCTGCCGGAAACCGGATTGTCATAGAGGAGTTTATGACCGGGAGAGAGGTGTCTGTGCTTGCCTTTGTGGATGGAAGGAATATCCGTGTGATGACCTCTGCCCAGGATCATAAGCGGGCAAAGGACGGAGACCAGGGACTCAATACCGGCGGTATGGGAACCTTTTCACCCAGCCCGTTTTACACAGAGGAAGTGGATGATTTTTGCCGGACACATATTTATCAGCCAACGGTGGATGCCATGAGGGCAGAGGGACGGGAATTTAAAGGTGTTATCTTCTTTGGCCTGATGCTGACAGAAAAAGGTCCCAGGGTGTTGGAGTACAATGCCCGGTTTGGAGATCCGGAGACTCAGGTGGTGCTGCCGCGGATGAAAAATGATTTGGTGGAAGTGTTTGAGGCGTGTATTGACGGAACGCTGGACCAGATGGAGCTGGAGTTTGCAGACAATGCGGCTGTGTGTGTGGTGCTTGCTTCCAAAGGCTATCCGGAGCATTATGAAAAGGGATATGTGATTTCCGGTCTGGAGCGGTTTGAGGGTCAGGATGGGTATTATGTGTTTCATGCAGGAAGCCGGATGGATGATCACGGCAATGTGATTACAAACGGCGGAAGAGTGCTTGGAGTGACAGCTTTGGGGGCAGACTTAAAGGAAGCAAGAACCAATGCCTATCAGGCTGTTGAGTGGATCGAATTTGAGAATAAGTATATGAGACGGGATATTGGAAAGGCTATTGATGAGGCGTAAACTGTCCTGGCAGATACCTCCCCCTGGCTTTTGCAGTGATGCCAGGGGGGTCATGGATCATCAAACTTCATTTAAGGAGTATTTTGTAAGGAAGATACCTTCTCCTGAAATTCGGCCATTTGGGATTCAAGCTGTTGAATCAGGAGTGATTGCTGCTTTAATAAAGAATCTTTTTGGGAGAGTTGTTCGTCCTTTCGGGAGAGTTGTTCGTCCTTTTGGGAGAGCTGTTCATTCATTTGAGAAAGCTGTTTGCCTTTCTCGGATAATGTATCTTTGATTTGAGACAGCTCCAGCTTTTGAAAGGATAGTTCTTCTTTCGTCTGATTCAGTTCTTCCTGCATCTCGTCAATCATATACAACACAGTGTTGTGATCCAGTTCCTGAAGTTCTTTTGAATACATGTTCATCACCTTCTCCATATTTCTGCAGACTTCATAAATATCCTGATACATGTCCCGGAACCTGGGAAAACGGGTAATCAGCTGTTCAATCCGTTCTGGTTCGTCATGGCAAAGAAAAGAAAGCCATGCCTCCAGGTCATTTTCTACAGTTTTATTTTCCATGTTTTTCTTGAAAATGTCAAGAGGGATGAAGTAATATTTTACCAGAAGTTCCAGCGCCAGTCCGGTATCCGATTGCTGCCGGAACCGATGAAGCCAATGGTCCGGGAATTTGTGGAACTCTTTTGGTGACTGTTCAAAAAATACGATTGTATAGACATCCTGGATTTTTTTGTAGTGAAAACGTTTATTCTGTCTTGCCTGTTCATTGCGGACTCGTTTATATTGTCTTAATAAGTGATCTGCTGAATAACAGGCGCAGCGCTGCCCGGGAAAGGCATAACCGATTTTTTGAACTTCCACATTGGACAGACTTCCGTCTTCTAACTGGACAATGAGATCCGTGTATAATAATGACGATTCGGCTCCTAAGCGGACGGAATCATTGGGCAGCACGGTCTGGATTTTAACTTTTTTCTCCAGAAGAAGAGAGAGCAGTTCTTCCAGACGTTCCGGTGTGGCTTCCGGATTGAAAACTTCTTTAAAAATTCCGTCATATAAAACCTTAAATCCTCTGGCTCCGGTGCAGCACTGAAGAAATAATTCCTGCTCTGGTTCGCTCCATTGCTGAAATATATTTTTTAAATGTGTTTGTCCGGAAATGATCTGGAGAACCTCCTTGCGGGAGCGGATGATTGGAAAAAGCTTAATCAGATTAAGATTGCATTTTCTGGATGATGAATTTGAATTTTTGTGATGTGCCATATAGATTTCCTCCTGATTTGAATTGGTGCAATTTAAAATTGGATGATTGCAGAATAAATAAGATTAACCAGTGATTTGTAAAAACGGGTATGGTATTGGTCGGTATTCGATTATTGCAAAATGCCGATAAAAAGAAGAAACCAGAAAAATTGCAGGAAAACATATTGATCTTCAGATAACATGAGCCGCTGGAACAAGACAAATTCAGTTTATCATATTTGGAGGTTTTGGACAAGAGTTTTTTATTAAAAACTTTCTTTTCCTGTTAGAATGTTGTAACAGTTCAGACGAGGCATCTTTTTGCCCGTTTTCGACGGACAAGATGCATCAGGCCTTTGCCAGATTTCTTGCCCTGCGAACTGTAACATTAGAATTTTCATGGGAAACCCCTCTGAATTTCAGGGTATTCGTTTTGGCCTCTGGTTTTTATAATAAATATAATAAAAACAAGGGAGGTAAATCGGTATGAAGAAACCGAAAAAGAACCCGGCGGCAAAAGAAAAGTTCAGCTGGGAGCTGATGTACAAGCAGCGTTTTCTGCTGATGATGTCAGTCCCGTTTCTGATTTGGCTGATCCTTTTCAAGTATGTACCCCTGTGGGGCTGGACCATGGCATTTCAGGAGGTCACGCCAAAGACCTTTGCCATGTCAGTATGGGAGAGGCCATTTGTGGGATTTGGCAATTTTGTGACAGCGTTCACTGACCGGCTGTTTGCCCAGACCATGGTCAATACTATTTTTATCAGTATCCTGGGAATCGGACTCGGAACGGCAGGAGCGATTTTGTTTGCACTGATGTTGAATGAGATTCGGATGCAGAAATTCAAAAAATTCACTCAGACTGTATCTTATCTGCCCCACTTTGTTTCCTGGGTAATTATCGCAAGCATTGCCAAAATGTTTTTAAATGACGGCGGCGCTTTGGAGACCATGCTTGGGGGTGCAAGGCTGCACCTGATGTCCAGCAATTCTCCGATGTTCTGGATTGTGGTCTGCCTGATTAATGTGTGGAAGGAGGTTGGCTGGGATGCCATCATCTATCTGTCCGCCATGGCAGGAATTGACCAGGGAATCTATGAGGCAGCCAAGGTGGATGGGGCGAACCGTTTCCAGCAGATTTGGCACATTACTTTGCCGGGAGTGAAGCCTACAGCGATTGTGCTTTTGATTATGAGCATTGGAAGTGCATTAAATGTAGGAATGGAGCGGCAGATGCTGCTCAGCAATGGCATTGTCCAGGATCATGCCATGGTGCTTTCCTGGTTTGCCTATGTCCGGGGCATTGGCTCAAATAACTATGGACTTGGTACTGCCATTGGCATGTTCCAGTCAGTCGTGGGAATCCTTCTCCTGTTCATAGCCAACAAGATTGCTGGCATGTTCGGAGAGGATAAACTGGTCTAGGAGGTGCGCGGTATGAAGCTTGAGTCGAAGAAAACAGCATTTGACTATGTATTGCTGGCAGGCTTTTGTGTTTTGATCGTGATTACAGTGTATCCGTTTGTGAATGTGCTGGCAATTTCCCTGAATGATCCTATGGATACTATGAGAGGAATCAACTTTGTCATTCCAAGGAAATTTACGCTGAGCAATTATAAATACATATTTTCAGAAAATAACATGCTTCAGCCAATGATTCTGTCCGTAATCCGTACCCTGGTGGGAACCGGGCTTGGAGTGATCTGCACTTCCATGCTGGCTTATGTGCTGAGCCGGAAGGATTTTTATTTCAACAAATCCTTTACCATTATCTTCATCGTGACGATGTATGTCAGTGGTGGTATGATTCCAGAGTACCTGCTGATTATGCGGACCTTGCGCATGGGACAGAATTTTTGGGTGTACATTATTCCCGGACTGATTTGGGTTTACAATGTGATTTTGATGCGTTCCTTTATTGAAGGTATGCCCATGGCACTGCAGGAGGCGGCGAAAATTGACGGGGCCAATGATTTTGTCATCTGGTATAAGATTATTCTTCCTCTGTGCAAGCCAGTGCTGGCTACAGTGGCTTTGTTCGTGGCAGTAGGCCAGTGGAACTCCTTTATGGATACTTATTTGTATGCCAGAGAGCTGCCGACTTTACAGTATGTGCTGTATGAGGTAATGCAGTCAGCAGAGATTAAGGTGGATACCCATGCTGCCAGTATGGGATTGGTGCAGAACACAGTCAGTCCCATGTCTGTGCGTATGGCAGTGACCGTGGTGGCCACAGTGCCGATTTTGATTGTATATCCGTTTTTACAGAAATATTTTGTAGGCGGCATGACCCTGGGTGCGGTGAAAGACTGAATGGAGGGAATGATATGAAAGGATGGAAAACAAAGCATTATCTGGCTTGGGCCATAGCTGTATCTTTGTCTGCCGGTATGCTGTCTGGCTGCGGTTCTGCTGTGACTTCCGGCGGCGGATATGCAGAGGATGGAGTGTTGGAGCTGGAATTTTTCAATAAAGACGGGGAAGAGGATCTGTGGAACAATCCAGTTGCCCAGAAGCTGACGGAAAAAACAGGAATCCGTTTAAAGATTGATTATCCGGTGGCAGCGGATGATATGAAGGTGGCTTTGATGATCGCGGAACAGAACTTTCCGGATCTGATTTATGCCAAGGGAGATGTGGCCAGTCTGGTGGAGGCGGGAGCTCTTTTGGATTTGACGGATTTGATTGAACAATATGGACCAAACATTAAAAAAATGTATGGAGATGAATTTGACAAGCTGAAATATTCTGCTGAGGATCCGGCCATTTACCAGCTTTCTTCCTATCCCATGGGAGCGACTCCCTTTAAGGATGCGGGCAATGCTCAGATTCAGTGGGCTGTATTAAAGGAAAATGATTATCAGGTTCCCAGGACCCTGGATGATTTGGAGAAAATGTTAAAGGATTATATGGCGGCGCATCCCAAGACAGAGGATGGCCTTGACACCATCGGAATTACCCTTTCCACCTCTGACTGGCACTGGCTGATCACTCTGGGTAACCCGGCAGGCTTTATTGCAGACGGGCAGCCGGACAACGGGCAGTGGCTGCTCGACGACGAGTACAATGCCGTGTAGAAGTTCCGCTCGGACGCGGGGCGGGAGGATTTACGGTGGCTGACCGGGATGTACAATGA
>CATLIJ010000078.1 GCA_949948825.1 uncultured Clostridiaceae bacterium | reverse complement strand
AGGCCTTCAGGCTATTCCGGGGGATCAGTATGAGGCAGCCTCCATTGACGGGGCCAACAAGTGGGATCAGTTTCGCTATATAACTTTGCCGGGACTTAAAAATGTGATCAAATATGTTGTGATGATTACCATGATTCAGGCCATGAAGCTGTTTACTCAGCCTTATGTTATGACCCAGGGCGGTCCGCAGAATTCCACCCGGACTCTGGTGTATTATATTTATGAGCAGGGCTTTCAGAGCCGGAACTTTGGCTATGCCTGCAGTGTGGCAACCGTATTTTTCGTCATTGTAGTGACCATGTCCCTGATGTTAAAGCGGGTTATCAAGGCAGATTAGGAGGGAGCAGATATGGGGAAGAAAAATAAAGATATGCTGGGAACCGCGTTGTTTTACGGCGGCAATACGCTGGTTGCACTGATTTTTGTATCTCCGCTTTTGTGGATGATTGCCTCCTCCTTAAAGCCGGAGGCTCAGATCTTTGCTGAGATGAACACCATTAAGACCTTTTGGCCCAGTTCGGCCTCCCTTTCCAACTATGTGGAGGTGTTCACCAGAGTCAATATGTTTAAATTTATTTTAAACAGCTTGTTTTATGTGTTTTTGATTGTGGTGCTGGATTTGGGAGTCAATTCTCTGTGCGGTTATGCTCTGGCAAAGTTTCATTTTAAGGGAAGGGAGCTTTTGCTGACCTTGATTATCAGCCTGATGGTGCTTCCCATGGAAGCCATTATGCTGCCCTTGTACAAGGAGGTGGCAGGTTTTGGCTGGGTTAATACCTGGGCCGGACTGATTGTGCCTTTTGTGGGAAAATGTTTTTCTGTGTACATGTTCCGGCAGTTTTTCCTGGATATTCCGGATGACCTTTTGGAGGCAGCTGCCATTGACGGCTGCGGCCCCATTAAGACCTTTTTTACCATTGTAATGCCCATATCCGGAACTGTGTATGCCACGATTTTTATTCTGGATTTTGTGTCACACTGGAATGATTTTATGTGGCCCATGCTGGTCGTGACCGGGGAGGATATGCGGACCATACAGCTGGCCATTCAGACCTTTTTCGGCTCAAAGCCCATTCATTACGGAGCGATTATGGCTTCCCTGACCATTTCTGCCATTCCGATGCTTTTGATGTTTGTGTTCCTGCAAAAGTATTATGTAGAGGGAATTGCTTCTACTGGGATTAAGGGATAAGGCAACTGAAGACTGCATGGGCAGGTCTCTGTGAGAGGAGAAGAGAACAAGTCTGGAGATGTTCTCTTTCTCCTTTCATGGGGACCTTTTTCCATTTGTTTCACCAACATGTCATCTGGATTGTAATAAGGATGTTTTCTTTTTTTCGATTTTTCGTAAAAACCGGTTGCACCCCCTTTTTATATCTGGTAAAATACTGCAGGACTGGAAAGGAGAGGATTATGGAGGGAATCTTCACTGTGCTTGCAAAGGCGGCAGCATTTATTTTAATTATTGTTACAGGATATGTTTTAAAGAAAAAGGGATTTTTCCATCCGGATGATTTTTACCTGATTTCCAAGATTGTAGTACGCATTACTTTGCCTTGTGCGATTGTTTCCAACTTCAGCCGGATTGCCATGGATAATTCTCTGCTGTTTATGTGCGTCCTGGGACTGGCAGCCAATGTGGTGATGGTAGGGATCGGTTATATGTCAGAGCTGCACAGTACCAGAGCGCAGCGGGCCTTTTCCATGATTAATCTGTCTGGTTATAATATCGGGAATTTTACGATTCCGTTTGTCCAGAGCTTTTTGGGGCCAATTGGATTTGCAGCTACCAGCCTTTTTGACGCAGGAAATGCAGTAATGTGTACAGGAGCTACTTTTACGGTTGCTTCTATAGCGGCGGGAACCGGGGAAAAGCCTTCTGTGAAAAATGTGGCAAAAAGCCTGTTTTCTTCTTTGCCCTTTGACGCTTATCTGATTATGACTCTGCTGGCAGTTCTTAGAATTTCTCTGCCTCAGGTGGTGACTTCTTATGCGGAGACTGTGGGCAATGCCAATGCATTTCTGGCCCTTTTGATGATTGGCATTGGGTTTGAGATACGGATGGAGAAGGACAAGCTTGCCCGGATTCTGAAGATTTTGGTAATTCGTTATGGAACGGGAGTGATTCTGGCTTTGGCAGCTTATTTTCTTCTTCCGTTTGATCTGGAGGTGCGGCAGGCGATGGCTTTGACCGCTTTAGGTCCAGTGTCTTCCGTGGCGCCTGCATTTACCGGGAAGCTAGAGGGAGATGTGGAGATGGCAAGTGCAGTAAATTCTTTGTCGATTGTGGTCAGTATTGTGATGATAACCGGAGCATTGATGATTTTGCTATAAAATTTTTTAGGGAGGATATACAAATGGGAAAGAGAAGTATATGGGGAAAAAGAGTGTCCGGAGCTTTTAGTCTGGCGGCGTTATTGGCGCTTTTGGCGGCAGCGCCAGTGATGGCGCAGGAGATGCCGGGACAGGATCAGCCAAGAAACCAGTGGGTGGATATGGAAAAGGGGCCGGGAGTAGCTTACTGGGTGGATGAAAATGGCGTCCGGACAGATGGACCGGGGATGATGCAGGAGGAGGACCGTCAGCCGGAAGCCCCTGCGCCTCAGGAGAATGGGCGTCTGGAGGAACAGCCAGCGGAGGTGAATGACCAGCAGGAGGAGGCTGTGCCTTTGGAGCAGGAACAGCCGGCAGAGGACAGCGGCCGGCAGGAGGAAGCAGCGCAGTCAGCTGTGGATTCTGAAGATCCGGCAGCGGTTCAGGAGAATGTAAGTCAGCCAGACGCCGGAAGAGTCATTGATCCTGACCGTCCTATGGTGGCTCTGACTTTTGATGATGGTCCTTTTGCTCCTGTGGGAAACCAGATTATGGATTGTCTGGCCCAGTATGGAGGTAAGGCTACTTTCTATGTGGTAGGAGACCGCTGCCCTTCTTATCGGACCGAGATGCAGAGAATGGCAGCAGAGGGACATGAGATTGGCAATCATACTTACGAGCATAAGTATCTTAATAAGTTGGACGCAGCACAGATTCAATATCAGATCAATAAGGGAAGCCAGATCATCCAGGAGGTCAGCGGCGTGACTCCGGCCACAGTGCGGCTGCCAGGAGGAAACAAGAACGCCACGGTTCTGGCTAATGTCCATGCGCCGATTATCATGTGGAGCGTGGATACCCTGGACTGGAAAACAAAAAATACCCAAAGCACAGTAGATAAGGTTTTGGGAAATGTGAAGGATGGGGATATTATTTTGATGCATGAGCTCTACAGACAGACCGGGGATGCTGCGGTTCAGATGATTCCCAAGCTGGTGGAGAGGGGATATCAGCTGGTGACAGTCAGCGAGATGGCCAAATACCGGGGAGGACTGGAAAACGGAAAGGTGTATAGTGCATTCCGGCCTTAAAAGACGGTCCGTTTTGACAGATCTGGTTTATTTCCGCGGGCAATGAGCCAAGGTGCTGTACCCCCACGGGCATTTGACTTGCTTTGTGAGAATATGTGTGTTTGAAAACCGTTTGCCAGTGTACGTTACGGTTCACGGGGGCATCTTCTTGCCCGTCTTCGACGACAAGAAGCATCAGGCGTTCGCCTGATGTGAAATCTGGCATAAATTTGGGCTTACAAGCGAGCTTGACACCCAAATTTATGTCAGATTCCCCGCCCCGTGAACTGTAACCAGTGTACTGAGCAGGCGGTTTTTGTCTTCTAAATAAAAACTTGAATGATAAGAAAAATAAGTGTATACTACAAATGCTTGGACTTTAAAAAAGAGAGCACGGACAGTCCCAACCGACAGAAGGACTGCCAAAAGCGGCAGATTGTGCATAAGAGAAGCACAACAGAAGCAAAGCCGCAAAAATCTAAAAGGAAACGGAGGATTTTACAGTTATGACAATGACAACAATCAATGGATTTCCCATTTATGCTGTCACCCAAAAGGAGGTTCCATGCGAGCTTTCTTATTTTGCAAAACAGGCTTTAACATGGGTGGAAGGCTCAAAAAGGGATTCGCTTTCTGAGGAGGAGATTGCTGATTTAAAAAGAAGATACCATTCCGGCAATTTGACAGAAAAGGAAACGACTTCTCTGTTTGGGGAGATGGTTGAAGCTGGAATTATGTCAGCAGCTACTGCAAGCTTTATTTACCATGGTGTTACGCCAATAGACGAAAGCAAGGTTGATCTGACCAAAAATCAGAGTGTGCTTACAAGGTGTGAGGACAATTTTCTTGGAAAACCGGATTTTGCCAGTGGACTGGCAGGTGTGGGAACCATGTTTGGCGCCGGGGGCCTGGGGATTTATAAAAATTGGTATGAATATGCCAGAGCAAATACAGATGTGGATGTGGAAAAATCCGGATTTTTTCAGGAGTACCGGTATTTTTTAGATGTACTTGCCCGGATTGGCCTTTAAGGCTCTGGAAAAAAATTCTGGAAAAAGTTGGAAATTCTTTTGAGATTTGACCAAAAGTATGATATAATGTCCATATAAGCAATGGACACTGTAAGGAGATGATTTTTTTATCGGCTGAGAGGAGGATGGATGGTCAAATGACAATGGATGAAAAACTGGATTTACTGCTTTTGAATCAGCAGAAGATGCAGGATGATAATGCTGAGATACGCAGGGATATTACAGAGATGCGCAGAGACATCACCAAGATCCAGGAAGATCAGGTGGAGATGCGCAAGGATATCACAGAGATGCGCAGAGACATCACTAAGATTCAGGAGGATCAGGTGGAAATGCGCAGAGACATCACCAAGATTCAGGAGGATCAGGTGGAGATGCGCAAGGATATCTCAACGCTGCAGGAGACTACAGACAAGATTCAAAATGGTTTTACAGCATTGAAGATGACTCTGGAAAATGAGACAAACTTCAATATTCAGCTGTTGGCAGAGAATCATGGCAATCTGATTGACAAGCTGAATCAGGCCATACCTGCAGTCAATAAAAATCTGGTGATGGAAGTTCAGTTCTCCAGTCTCCGGATGCGCATTGAAAAGCTGGAAAAGGATATGATGGATTTAAAGAAAGAGCCGATTCCAGCTTAGGAATATGTTTGACAGGCTTTTGATTTGATGGTAAAATAAACATGCGAAGTAGGACAGATGGTCGCTGCCGCACAGCCGAAAGGCGGCGGGAGAGGAAAGTCCGGGCTTCACAGGGCAGGATGCCAGATAACGTCTGGCGGAGGCGACTCCAGGGACAGTGCAACAGAAATATACCGCCGGCAGGCAGAGCCGGTAAGGGTGGAAGGGCAGTGTAAGAGACTACCGCCCGCCTGGTAACAGGCGGGGCATATGTAAACCCCATCTGAAGCAAGACCGAACAGAAAGCATAAGGCGGCCCGTCTGCTTTCGGGTAGGTTGCTTGAGCCGGACGGCGACGTTCGGCCTAGATAGATGACCATCTGCGACATAACCCGGCTTATCGTCCTGCTTTTGGTAAAAAAGAGAGGTATCCCCTCTCTTTTTTGCAAATTTGATTGTGCCGGAAAGGATTAACAAGGTTGTGAAAAAGAATCAGATCAGGGCAGCTGCTCTTGTGCTGGCATTGGCTTGTCAGTGGGTACGGCCTGTATATGCCATGGAAGCGCCAGGGGAAGGAGATCCGGGGTGGTATTATGACCAGGAATTTCATCATTGGTATTACTGCCATGAGGACCAGACTATTCAGACAGGATGGATGAAATATCATGGCGAATGGTACTGGTTTGACGGAGATGGGTGGATGGCTGACAGAGGGAATGTGACAATCGACGGCGTACCTTATTATTTTTTTCTGAACGGACATATGGCTTGGAATCAGTATGTTGGAATGATGTTTTATGGGGAAAACGGAAAACATTGGCAGGAAAAGGATGTGCGGGTGATTGGACGAAAGACGCCAGACACTGAGGACCGGGATTTGTTTTCCGATTCCATGTATCAGATTCCCAGAAGCTGGCTGGCCCGATTTGTGAGAGAAGGCTGGGAGTTTATGTTTTATAAGCAAAAGGATTATTTCGCGGCGCCCAGTACGGACCAGGGGATTTATTATGTATATCATAGTGTGGATACCCACTATAAGAAGGTGAAATTTACGGATGTAAACGCAGCCCTGCAGGCTTTTGGAGAGTATGTGGGGTATGCCGCAGGGTGTTACCGGAAGAACAATCCACGGATGCAGGTATTGTGGCAGGAACAGCCAGCAGTCCGGTCCCTGTTGGAGCTTCCGGATTATTATGCAGATGACGCTGCCTTTTATTTTGGAAAGCTGTTTGCTGCCTACTTAACCGGAGAGGACCGGGAAGAGCTGATGCAGGCATCTCCCAGGGCCTGTGAGATTTTGGAGGAGATTTTGTATCAGGAGGAAGAGGAGGAAGAAGAAAAGAGGCTGCTGGAAAAGGCACGAAGAGAGCGGGAGGAGGCCTTGGAGAAAGCTTTTTGGCTGGCAGATGAGAAGACCGGGCCAGGAGTAGCGCAGACCGAAAATCAGGAAGCTGCCCCATCTGAACTGTCACACACCTCCAGCAGATAAAGACAGATTTATTTCCAGAACCCGTTGTCTATTTTGGTAAACTGTTGTATAATTGTGAGGTGCTTGGCTGTTCTTTTTTGCCAAAAGACTGACAGCTTGGGGAGGATATGCGGATGATGTAGGAGGAAAGGGAAAATACCGCCGGAGATTTCAGGCGGAGGAACAGGACACTCATCAGTTTCAGGCTGATGAAAAAAAGAAATACATAGAAAGGATTAAGGAGGATTATGTGCCATGAGCGCATTGATTGAGAAGGGAGCCGAGCTGGTAGGAGTGACTCCCCAGGTATTTGTGATTACCATCGCAATTTTGGTGGTTCTGTTTATCATTATTTTCATAAAGATTTCCCTGGACGAAAAAAAGGGTGTGAACAGCCAGGAAAAGGCAGAGATCCGAAAGATTATCAATAATCTGGTGCCAAACGGAGAAGAGTATGTAGCTGCTTATGCTCACAGCAAGGAGGTATACGGCGGAGCCCGGATGAGACGGGAGGTCTATCATTATTATGCCATCGGTTTCCGCGAGGATCAGCCGGATCATCTGTGGGTGGTTCCCATTGGCGTGGAAGGCGGGAAGATTGTATATACAAAGCCGGTTCGGGCCAGCGCGGAGAATGTGAATTATGTGGGCGGCAATAAATATGAGCTGTGGCTTATGTTCCCAGGAGGAAAAGACAGCAAATATATTATTAAGGTAGACGGAAGCAACACCAAGATGGGCAAAGAATGCCAGGTGAATATTCAGCAGCCGGAAGAAGAAAAGGCATTTGTAAGCTTTGCTGAGAAGTTCCAGGAATGTGTGAATGCTCAGAGAGGCGTGGATAAAAAGGGCCGTGTGGTCAAAAAATAAATAAATAAAGAGGAAAATGTGATGAAGATTGGGGCTATTTTCAGAGCATTCAATACAGGAGTGCTGATGTTGGTTATGATTGGCGGGATGATGCTGTATTTGACCACAGGAGATCTGATTGTATCATTTAAGCCTGCCATTAGTTTTGAAGATATGCTGGATGAGAACAGCAAGGGAGTGAAGGCAGGACAGCATGTGGAGGGAAATGTAAAATACGTCCTGGATTATTTTGCATCAGAAAGCACTTATACCAAGTATAGTGACGGTTCCCGCAGCGGCAGCAAAAAATCAGGGAATTATTATCTCATTCCCACAGTGGATGGATACATTGGCCTGAAAAGCCGGGAGAAGGATGTCAGCACCCTGAACCAGCTGACAGAGGAGACTTATACCTATCTGACTACCGGAGAGGAGCCTGTCACAGAGTTTTTTGTGGAGGGCCGGGTACATAAGCTTAAAGGAAATCTGGTTCGGTATTACAAGGAATACTTACAGGAATTTGGTTACTCGGATTCTGAGATTGAGGCTATGGGAGAGCCGCTGGTAATCCAGTATGTTTCTTTTACTGCTGTGCGGGTCATGTTTGTAATAGGAATTGTATTTTTGGCTTTAGGCCTGTTCCTGTTCCAGAGAAGATATCGGTATGAGGTAATGGGCTCCGGACTTCCAAAGGCAGAAGACTTGCCGTAAGACAGGCCTGACTCTGGCTCGTTGGCATCAGGGGAATAAAGCAGACAGGGAATTTTGATGTTTTGGTAACAGGAAATCAGGATCATTATACATATAAGGAGGGCGAACGGCAGCATGAGATCTTTGGAACAGGAGCTGAAGAACAACAGCTATCCGGGACGGGGGATTGTGATTGGCAAAACACCAGATGGGACAAAAGCAGTGATGGCTTATTTCATCATGGGCAGAAGTGAGAACAGCAGAAACCGGATTTTTGTGGAGGAGGGAGAGGGAATCCGCACTCAGGCATTTGACCCGGCAAAGCTTAAGGACCCCAGCCTGATTATCTATGCACCTGTGCGGGTGCTGGGAAATAAAACTATTGTGACCAACGGAGACCAGACGGATACCATTTATGAGGGAATGGACCGGCAGCTGACCTTTGAGCAGTCCCTGCGCAGCCGGGAGTTTGAGCCAGATGCGCCAAATTATACGCCGCGGATTTCCGGAATCCTCCATATGGAAAACGGAAAATACAATTATGCAATGTCCATTTTAAAGAGTAATTGTGGAAATCCGTCCTCCTGTTGCCGTTTTACCTTTGCTTATGAAAATCCGGTTCCGGGAGAGGGCCATTTTATCCACACTTATGACCAGGACGGAGATCCGCTTCTAAGCTTTTCGGGAGAGCCCAGGCTGGTAAGCATGATGGATTCCATGGAGGATTTCACAAAGATGATGTGGGAGAGCCTGAATGAGGACAATAAGGTGTCTTTGTTTGTGCGGTATGTGGATCTTGCTTCCGGGGCTCATGAAAGCTTAATTGTAAACAAAAATCACAAATAACCCTATCACAACACACAGAAAGAAAGGAACCATAAAATATGAGAGAATGGGAGCTGAAATATGGCTGTAACCCGAATCAGAAGCCGGCAAGGATTTTCATGGAGGGAGGGCAGGAGCTTCCCATTCAGGTGCTGGCGGGAAGACCAGGGTATATTAATCTGCTGGACGCTCTGAACGGATGGCAGCTGGTAAAGGAGCTGAAAAAAGCTTCGGGCCTGCCTGCGGCAACTTCCTTTAAACATGTTTCGCCAGCAGGTGCAGCTGTGGGGATGCCTTTGGAGGAGACATTGGCAAAGATTTACTGGGTGGAGGATATGGGACCTCTTTCTCCTCTGGCCAGCGCGTATGCCCGCGCCCGCGGAGCGGACCGGATGTCTTCTTTTGGTGATTTTATCTCTTTGTCAGATGTGTGTGATGTGGACACGGCAAAGCTGATTAAACGGGAAGTGTCAGACGGTGTCATTGCCCCGGGATATGAGCCGGAGGCCTTAGAGATTTTAAAATCCAAGAAATACGGTAATTATTGTGTCATTCAAATGGATGAGACCTATGAGCCAGATCCCATTGAGCGCAAGCAGGTGTTTGGAGTGGTTTTTGAGCAGGGAAGGAACCATCTTGAGATTCATCCAGGCATGTTTGATCAGATTGTCACGGACAACAAGGAGATTCCCAAGGCTGCAAGGCTTGATTTGGCCATTTCCTTAATTACCCTGAAATATACTCAGTCCAATTCTGTCTGTTATGTGAAAGGCGGTCAGGCCATTGGCATTGGGGCAGGACAGCAGTCCCGTGTCCATTGCACCCGTCTGGCAGGACAGAAAGCGGATAACTGGTTTTTGCGTCAGGCTCCCCAGGTGCTGGATTTGCCGTTTCTGGATGGAATCCGGCGGGCGGACCGGGACAATGCCATTGATGTATATATTGGCGAGGAATATGAGGACGTGCTGGCAGACGGTGCATGGCAAAAGCTTTTTAAGGAGAAGCCGCCAGTATTTACCCGGGAGGAAAAACGGGCTTGGCTCAATGGGCTTTCCGATG
>CATLIJ010000077.1 GCA_949948825.1 uncultured Clostridiaceae bacterium | reverse complement strand
TTCAGATTTTTGGAACAGCAACGGATGGAATTGAGAGCTTGTATCCTTATTATGAAAATAAAGTGAAAGAGCTTTTCAGGGAGTTTACGGATCATAATTTTACCGTAAAAAGAGATATTGATAATTATGTATTGATAGATGGGAAAGAGAGAAGATTATCCAACGGATATCAGGCATTAATCCGTATCTTTTTTGAATTGGAATATTATCAGGACAAGGTAGTAAAGTATGGAAAAAAAGAACAGTATTTTTTTATTATAGATGAGGTCAATGAATGCCTGACCCCCAATAATTCTTGCAGATTGCTGACATTTATAAGGAATCATTATCAAAAGATGAACTTTGTTGTTACGACACAATCTGCAGATGTGATTGCTGGTACTGGCGATTGTAATATTATAGCAATTTTGCCAGATGAAAGGTATGAAATTTTAGACACAAATGATTTTGACAATATGATAGATGCAAATAACCTGTTTCGAAAAAGCTTTTCAAATGAAAAGCGAAAAGAATGGAAGCAAACCCTGGATCGGGAACTGGCAAGGCTTTTTAACAATCGGATATCTGGAGAATTGGGAAGGGAAGACCAGGAGATATTAAGAAGGATAAAAGAGGAAAAGCTGACAAAAGCTCAGCTTGTGCTGCTGAGACAAATAGAGGAGTGGTAGTATGCCGGATATATTTGAGAAGATTGAAATGCCTGGATTTTCTCCGGTATATGATCCGAAGATAAAATATGGTTATAAAAATCCCCGTTATAAGAAAAATTTAAAGGCATTGTTAAATAAAACCAGTGAAGGATTCTGCATGTACTGTTATGTAACAGTTGCAGCAGATGGGAAGGTATGGGGGCATTTGGAACATTCCATTGAAAAAGAGAACAGCAAATATTTGACAGAGTGTATTCCTAATATAGGATGGGCTTGTCCGGTTTGTAATAATATTTTTAAAAAGTGTAAGGAAAAGAAGAGGAAGCTTTCCAAAAAGGATATTGCAGTGTTTGAACGAAAGATAAAATGTAATTCAAATAGCTGCACCAAGGAATGTGTCAAATATAGAAATTTGAAAAACAAGTATTTGTTACAGGATAATGGACAGATCATTCTACAGCCAAATGGAGTAAAAGGATTTGACACAGGTTTGGACTTGAAAATACAGTATAATGTGCAAAACGGCTGGTTTGAGCCAAGTGAGTTTCAGGGGGAATATTCGGAGAGGGAGAAACAATTTATTGAACACCACATCAATGAATTTCATTTGAATGATGAAGCATATCGAACCAATGCTTTAATCACCTTTTTTCGTGATGTGATTGAAGGAGAGGGACATATCATCCAGACACCTGAAAATAATATGGTGGTCAAGGTATTTAAGAAGAGGTTGGAGGGGCTGAAGAGGCAGGATGTGTTGAAAATATGCAATAAGCTATTTACATATTATGAAGTAAAATTAAAGGAATGATAGTTTATTTGAAGGAGCAGGTGAAAGAAAACCATATGAACCGAATGAAAACAAAAGAAATACACATTGGAAACCAGGTGATTGGCGGGGAGAATCCGATTTTGATTCAGTCCATGTGCAATACCCGCACAGAAGATGTGAAGGCTACAGTGGAGCAGATTCTTTGTCTGGAGCGGGCAGGTTGCGAGATCATCCGGGTGGCGGTTCCCACCATGGAGGCGGCGGAGAGCTTAAGGCAGATTAAGAGGCAGATTCACATTCCACTGGTGGCGGACATTCATTTTGATTACCGCCTTGCCATAGCAGCCATGGAGCAGGGGGCAGATAAGATTCGGATTAATCCGGGAAATATCGGCAGTCAGGACCGGGTGCAGGCCGTGGTGGATAAGGCAAAGGAATATGGGGTTCCCATACGGGTGGGGGTCAACAGCGGCTCCCTGGAGAAGGAATTGATTGAAAAGCATGGGGGCGTTACAGCAGAAGGACTTGTGGAAAGCGCCCTGGATAAGGTGGCATGGATCGAGAGAATGGGGTATGATAATCTGGTGATCAGCATCAAGTCTTCGGATGTGATGATGTGTGTCCAGGCTCATGAGATCATCAGCAGGAAGACCTGCTATCCCCTTCATGTGGGAATTACCGAAGCAGGGACCGTGACTTCCGGAAATATTAAGTCAGCAGTGGGCCTGGGGCTGATCTTAAGCCTTGGCATTGGCGATACCATACGGGTGTCTCTCACCGGAGATCCGGTGGAGGAAATCAAGTCAGCAAAGCTGATTCTTCGTACCCTGGGCCTTCGAAAGGGCGGGATTGAGGTGGTTTCCTGCCCCACCTGCGGGCGCACAAAGATTGATCTGATCCGGCTGGCAGGTCAGGTGGAAACTATGGTGGAAGAGTTTGATCATTTGAACCTGAAGGTAGCAGTGATGGGATGTGTGGTCAATGGGCCGGGAGAGGCAAAGGAAGCGGACCTGGGGATTGCCGGGGGCATGGGAGAGGGACTTTTGATCCGGAAAGGCGAAGTGGTGAAAAAGCTGCCGGAGGGGGAACTTTTAGGTGCCTTGAGGGAGGAACTGGTCAGGCTTTCTTTGCAGCAGAGTGGGAGCTAAAGGAAGATGAGGGGATTTTTGGAAGTATTTCCGGGACTGCATATGACTGAGCAGATGACAGAGCTTCTGGAGATGGTGGAGGTGGAAAAGGTTTCCATGACCAGGGACAGAAGGCTTCTTCGTGTGTATCTGGTCAGCTCCCGGCTGATTCACAGAAAGAGCATTATGGATCTGGAACGGGGAATCCGGGATCAGCTTTTTCCGGGGAAACGGCTTCAGGTGAAGATCTTTGAGCGGTATCAGCTTTCCAGGCAATACACGCCTGAGAAGCTTTTGCAGGTGTATAAGGACAGCCTTTTAATGGAGCTGAAGCATTACAGCATTGTGGAGTACAGCATGTTCCGCAAGGCGGAGTTTTCCTTTCCGCAGCCGGATCTGATGCGGATGACCATTGAGGATACCATGGTCAACAAGGAGAAGGCCGGGGAGCTGAAACGGATTCTGGAAAAGGTGTTCCATGAGCGGTGCGGCCTGCCTGTGGAGCTGGTGTTTGACTATGTGGAGCCAGTGCGGGCAAAGGCTTTTCTGGAGCGGGAAATGTATGCAAGGAAAGAAGCAGAGCGGATGATTGCCAAGGTGGCGCCGTTTTTGGAACTTGGAAATGGAATGGATGGCGGAAACGGAGCTCTTCCCCCTGGTCCGGCAGCAGATGCAGCTCCCTGGGAGGAGGGCGACGCGTCTGCTGTTGGCATGGGCGGAGCGGCTGGGGCAGTCGGCTCTGGCGCCGGAATGGGCGAAATGGCCGGGACAGGCGGAGCGGCCGGAGCACCTGGGATGGGAGCGGCTGAAATGAGCGGGGCGGGAGCTGGAATGAACGGAGCCGCCGGAATGAGCGGGGCAGGAGCCGGGATGAACGGAGCCGCCGGAATGAGCGGGGCAGGAGCCGGGATGAATGGAGCTGCCGGTACCGCCGGAGCCGGGACACCTGGGATGAGCGGAGCCATCGGAATATCCGGAGCCGAAATGAGCGGAGTTGCCGGAATGAACGGGGCCAGAGCCGGAATGAACGGAGTCGCCGGAATGTCCGGGGCAGGGGCTGAAATGAATGGAGCCGCCGGGACAGCTGGAACATCCGGAGCTGGCTCTGCATATGGGGCCATGGATAAAGGAGACTTCCAGAAGCGGGCCGCCGGGAAAAAGAGCGGTCTGAAAAAGAGCGACTGGAGCTCTGGCGGCGGCTACCGCAAAAAATCAGACAACCCGGATGTGCTCTATGGCAAGGATTTTTCGGATGATTTTATTGAGCTGGACAAGATAGAGGGAGAGATTGGAGAGGTATTTATCCGGGGCAGGATTTTGGATCGGGACAGCCGCCTTCTCCGCAGCGGAAAAACCATTTTTATTTTTCATGTGACGGATTTCACAGATACCATCACCGTGAAAATGTTTGCAGATGAGGCGTCCCTGGCAGATATAGAAAAGGCCACTAAGGCGGGAACCTTTATCCGCCTTTGGGGAATGACCACCATTGACCGTTTTGACGGAGAGCTGTCCATTGGCTCGGTCCGGGGAATCAAGAAATATGAGGATTTTACCAGCAAGCGGACCGACAACAGTCCGGTAAAGCGGGTGGAGCTTCACTGTCACACGAAAATGAGCGATATGGATGGGGTCTCGGAGGTAAAGGACATTGTAAAACGGGCTAAGGAATGGGGAATGCCAGCTATTGCAGTCACAGATCATGGCTGCGTACAGGCATTTCCTGATGCCAGCCATGCTCTGGACAAAGGAGATGACTTTAAGCTTCTGTACGGGGTGGAAGGCTATCTGGTGGATGACAAAAAGGAGCTGGTGGAAAACTCGAAGGGTCAGTCCTTTTCCGATTCCTTTGTGGTGTTTGACATTGAGACCACTGGCTTCAGTCCGGAGAAGAACCACATCATTGAGATCGGGGCAGTGAAGGTGGAGGATGGGGCCATCACGGAGAAGTTCAGTGTATTTGTAAACCCGGAGGTTCCCATTCCCCTTGAGATTGAAAAACTGACCGGAATCAATGATAATATGGTGCTGCCAGCCCAGAAGATTGACCAGGTGCTGCCAGAGTTTCTGAAGTTTTGTGAAGGGTGTGTGCTGGTGGCTCACAATGCCTCTTTTGATGTAAGCTTTATCCGGTTTCAGGCAAAGCAGCAGCAGCTTCGCTTTGACCCCACTGTGCTGGATACAGTGGCCATGGCAAGGCATTTGCTGCCCAATCTGAACCGTTTTAAGCTGGATACAGTGGCAAAGGCTTTGAATATTTCTCTGGAAAACCATCACCGGGCAGTAGATGATGCCGGAGCCACAGCAGAGATTTTTGTGAAATTTGTAAAAATGCTTCGGGATCAGCAGGTGGATAATCTGGACCAGTTAAATGAGCTTAGCGCCATGAGTCCGGAGATGGTGAAAAAGCTGCCCACCTATCATATTATTCTTCTGGCCAAAAATGAGGTGGGGCGGACCAATTTGTACCGTCTGGTTTCCTGGTCCCACATTGATTATTATGCCAAGCGTCCCCGGATTCCCAAAAGCCTGTTAGACGAGTACCGGGAAGGCCTGATTATCGGATCAGCCTGTGAGGCCGGAGAGCTTTTTCAGGCCATGCTGCGGGGACTGCCCGAGGAGGAGCTGATGAAGATTGCCTCCTTTTATGATTATCTGGAGATCCAGCCTTTGGGGAATAATGAGTTTATGCTGCGGGATGAGAAAAGCACGGTAAAAACCATGGAGGATTTAATGGATTTAAACCGGCGGATTATACATATGGGGGAGGCGCTCGGCAAGCCGGTATGCGCTACCTGCGATGTGCATTTTCTCAATCCTGAGGATGAGGTGTACCGGAGGATTCTGATGGCAGGGCAGAATTTCAGCGATGCAGACAAGCAGGCGCCTCTTTATCTTCGGACCACAGAGGAGATGTTAGAGGAGTTTGCCTACCTGGGTCCGGATAAGGCAGAGGAGGTGGTAATAACCAATACCCGGAAGATTGCGGATATGTGCGATTACATTGCCCCGGTGCGTCCGGATAAATGTCCGCCTGTGATTGCAGATTCGGATGAAACCTTAAGAAAAATCTGTTATGACTGCGCCCATGAAATGTATGGAGAGGATTTGCCGGAGATTGTGGTGGAGCGGCTGGAGCGGGAGTTAAATTCCATTATTTCCAATGGATTTGCGGTCATGTACATCATTGCCCAAAAGCTTGTGTGGAAGTCCAATGAGGACGGATATCTGGTAGGCTCCAGAGGTTCTGTTGGTTCATCCTTTGTGGCTACCATGTCTGGCATTACAGAGGTAAATCCCCTAAGCCCCCATTATTATTGTCCCAAATGCCATTTTTATGACTTTGATTCCGAAGAGGTGAAAAAGTTCGGCGGAATGGCTGGGTGCGATATGCCGGACCGGGATTGCCCCAAGTGCGGCACCCCTTTGATGAAGGCAGGGTATGACATTCCCTTTGAGACCTTTTTGGGTTTTAAGGGGGACAAGGAGCCGGATATTGACCTGAATTTCTCCGGAGAGTATCAGAGCAAGGCCCATGATTATACAGAAGTGATTTTCGGTAAGGGGCAGACCTTCCGGGCAGGGACCATTGGAACGCTGGCAGATAAGACGGCTTTTGGGTATGTCAAACGGTATTATGAGGAGCGGGGCGTCCACAAGAGGAACTGCGAGATTGACCGGATTGTCCAGGGATGCGTGGGAGTGCGCCGGACCACGGGACAGCATCCGGGAGGAATTGTGGTGCTTCCCATTGGAGATGAAATCTATTCCTTTACCCCGGTCCAGCGTCCGGCCAATGACATGACCACCAAGACAGTGACCACGCATTTTGATTATCACTCCATTGACCATAACCTGCTGAAGCTGGATATTCTGGGACATGATGATCCGACCATGATCCGGATGCTTCAGGACCTTACCGGACTGGACCCGGTAAAGGACATTCCCCTGGATTCGCCGGAGGTTATGTCCCTGTTTCAGAACACCACGGCTCTTGGCATCACACCGGAGGACATTGGCGGCTGTCAGCTGGGAGCTCTTGGGATTCCGGAATTTGGAACCGACTTTGCCATGCAGATGCTCATAGATGCTCAGCCCAAATATTTTTCTGATTTGGTGCGGATTGCAGGGCTGGCCCATGGGACGGACGTGTGGCTGGGAAATGCCAAGGATTTGATTTTAAGCGGACAGGCTACCATTCAGACTGCCATCTGCTGCCGGGATGACATTATGGTATACCTGATTCAGCAGGGAATGGAGGAAGGGCTTTCCTTTACCATTATGGAGAGCGTCCGGAAAGGCAAGGGGCTGAAACCAGAATGGATTGAGGAGATGAAGAAGCATAATGTGCCACAATGGTATATTGATTCCTGCCTAAAGATTAAGTACATGTTCCCCAAAGCCCATGCGGCAGCCTATGTGATGATGGCATGGCGGGTGGCTTACTGCAAGGTATTTTATCCTCTGGCTTATTATGCTTCCTTTTTCAGCATTCGGGCCAATGGATTCTCCTATGAGCTGATGTGCCAGGGAAGAGACCGGCTGGAATACCATCTGGCTGATTTTAAAAAGCGAGCGGATTCCCTTTCCAAAAAGGAGCAGGACACCTTGCGGGATATGCGGATTGTGCAGGAAATGTACGCCCGGGGATATGAGTTTATGCCCCTGGATATTTACCGGGCCCAGGCCCACCATTTTCAGATTATTGACGGGAAGCTGATGCCGTCTCTTGGCAGTATTGACGGAATGGGAGATAAGGCGGCAGAAAGCGTGGTGGAGGCTGCGGCAGAAGGACAGTTCCTTTCCAGAGAAGATTTCCGCAACCGGGCAAAGGTGAGCAAGAGCCTTACGGATTTGATGGCAGATATGGGGCTTTTGGGAGATCTGCCGGAGAGCAATCAGCTGTCTTTGTTTGACTTTGGATGACTTGGACAAGGTAATAATAGAATGACAAAAAGAATTCTGATCCGGAAAGGTCAGGATTCTTTTTCTGTTTTGCCATGTGCAATTCATACCAAAAAAATGCGATGTATTCCGAACCTCTTTTCAGCTTCTTTTTTATTTGCTATGATAAACCCACTCATTAATTTTTGTTGCTATCAATCCTTTTAGGAAAATATAAGCCAGCAGCAGATGGTGTTGATAATTGAAACGAAAGTGTAACAGGAAAGAGGAAACAAGGCTATGAATGGAAATTCCAACAAAGGATTTACATTAACTGAATTGGTAGTGGTCTTAGTGATCATCAGCATTTTAGCGGCAGTGGCTGTTCCATCT
This sequence comes from uncultured Clostridiaceae bacterium, assembly GCA_949948825.1. Classification (GTDB taxonomy): domain Bacteria; phylum Bacillota; class Clostridia; order Lachnospirales; family Lachnospiraceae; genus Brotaphodocola. The sequence continues at coordinate 2,121 of CATLIJ010000077.1, read as the reverse complement.
GCGATTCATTATATCAGGCTGGCAGAATTTCGGAAAAACGAATCCAATGCAAAAACTGTATATCTGGCAGCAGAAGCTTCTCTGACCTGGTACCGTACCTCCGGTGAATGGGATGAGTTCCGCCGGGAGGTGATTTATTACGGAACCTGCAACAATACCTTTACAGAAGAAGACCGGGAAGCGAATCGTATTTACCTGATTACCATGAATGGCAGCAATGCCGCAGAGTCTTCCAAATCAGACAATCTGGTCCAAAAGCTGCTGGGCAGCAGCATCTATGATCCAGACTTTTTCAGGGGGTCGATTGGAATTGAGATTGATGTGGAGACCGGACAAGTGTATTCTGCTTTTTATGGAACCCATTGCTTTGGTCTGGCCTATGACGGGGCAGAGGGAGATACCGGAGTGTGGAATATAAGCGCCGGGGAAGCCTACCGGGGCTATGACATCAGGCGGGATAAGCTTTTGGGATATTATTCTGTGGAGGATGTTGTGAATGTGGTGGAGCTAAAGCCCATCCGCCTGAAGGTGACTACCATTAATTTAGTCAACGGAGAGACCCTTTCCCTTAACTGGTCCGGCAATTCCAGGCATAAAAGCCTGGATGTGGCCTATGACATTTCGTTTTACGAAAAAGGGACCAACCAGGAGCTTTTTTCCACAGAGGTGGATTTATATAAGCTGGGCCAGGGAAAATGGATTAAAAACAATGAGATTGCTTCTTTGACACTGACAGACCGGGAAAAGACAGAGGTGGGTGAATGGGCGTTTCCTTTGACCTATCAGGAAGACAGCGGCAGATTTTCTTTGGTGTTAGATGGGATGATGTCATCTGAGCTTATGGAGGTTTTGAATGCAAAGACCGGAGCAGAAGGAGCAGAGATTATAAGAAAATACAGTGCCAGCATCACCCGCCTGGGCACTGCGGGAAGTGAAAGCATGAAGGTTCTGGCAGGCCCTGTGGATCTGTATGCAGTAATAACCGTCCGGCCTACCTATGCAGAGACAGAAGGAGATTTCAGGGAATACAGGGCAAGCAGCCCCCTTCGCTCCAATGATGAGAATACACTGTTTGCCAAGGCAAAAGAAAAGGATTCTGTTTTGGAGGCCAGTATTACCAGGTTCCGTCATCTGTCTAATATGAGGTATTTTGCTCCGGAGAGGGAGGGGAACTTTGTGCTGTCCGCGCGGAATATTGACTGGACTTCTGCAGGTGTGGGCATGTACGGACTTAAGGAGACAGACAGCGGAGGCGGCGTTCTGGAGCTTGGGTGGAGAGACAGCAGCACAGAGGAGGGGATTCTTGACTTTCCTTCCATAAAGCTTTTAAGCGCTTCTCACAGTCTGGAGGGGAAGGGAGCTGCTTCTGCTCTTGTGAATCTTCAGCTGGGGATGGATTCTATGCCTTCTGATGAGATTGTGGAGAAGCTTTATGGGACAGATCAGGAGGCGAATGAACAGAATCAGCGGTATACCCGATATGTGGGGCTGTTCGGCGAGATTGAGGGCAGAGTGAACCGAATCACCCTTCTCAATCCGGTTTTATCCTTGGAAATTTTGCCGGATAAGGAAAATTCCCTTGACTATCTGTGGGGCGCAGGTATTGTGTGCGGAAGAAGCCAGGGAGTTTTGGAGGATATTGCTGTGACTGTGAGCAATGACAAAAGAGGGCAGGACATGGTAAAGGTTCTGTGTCCAAAAGGGCTGGCAGAGACCAGAAAGGCTCCCTTTGGAGTCGGCGGCATTGTGGGGATTCTGGCAGCAGCACAGGAGGGGGACGGAAGCTTAAAAGCTCTTCACAGGGCTGCCGGAGCCGGACAGCCTGCCCGGGAGCTGGTGATGGAGGGAAAGGTTACAGCCCTTCTTCCGGAACCAGACAAAAGTCCGGAGGAAGGTTACAGTCCGGAGGAGGAGGCTGTGAGTACAGCCATGGGAGTGGGAGGCATTTTCGGATATGGCTGGACAGGAGAAGGAGTAACCCTTACCTATTGCCAAAACCGGGGGGAGGTTACTGCCAATCTGTTTGCCGGAGGAATCGGCGGACGCATGACAGGCATCTATGAAAGCGGGATGTTTGGGGAGGAAGGGCATAATGCCCCGTCCATAAAAAACTGCATCAAT
>CATLIJ010000076.1 GCA_949948825.1 uncultured Clostridiaceae bacterium | reverse complement strand
GGGTCCTAAGGCATTATGTACAGAAAAGCTGCCTGCAGCCAGAAACTGCATCCGGCCAAGATAAGTATCCGTTCTTCTCATGGCATAGTTGCGGAAGCCTGTCATAACAGAGTCTCCCACAAAAACAGAACCGTCAAAATAGGCGTCAATCTGCTCTTCTGTAACAGAAACAGAGTTTTCCTCTGGCCATGCAGCTTCTGGAGCTGTCTCCTGTTGCTCCCCTGGATTTGTTTCATCAGCCAGGACAGTCATGGGGACGGTTCCTGCAAGCATTGCTGCCCCTAATCCGCTTAATAAGCGGTATTTCCATGTTTTTTTCATAATTTCCCTCCTCACGAAAAATCATTTATCAGTATAACTCCAACAAAGAGGTTTCGCAAGTGGGTTTTCGTAAAAGAGTGCTGCTTGATAAATGAGGACAGGTATGATACACTCAATCCATTCAAATTTACATTTGGGGGAAAGAAAATGAAGGATAAATTAAAACCTTTGCTGGAAAAACATTGTCTTACCAGAGAAGAGGCGCGGGAGGTACTCTCCTGTGGAAAAGATCCGGAGGCAGTGGCAAGGCTGGCAGAGGAAGCAGTAAAAATCCGGAGACAGTTTTATGAAAATAAGGTTTTTGTCCGTGGATTAATTGAGTTTACCAATTATTGCAGGAATAATTGTTATTATTGCGGGATTCGGAGGGATAATCCTCATGTGGTCCGGTACCGTCTCACAGAGGAAGAGATTTTGGAATGTTGTGCCAGGGGCTATGAGTTGGGATTTCGGACGTTTGTGCTTCAGGGCGGAGAAGATCCCTGGTTTACAGAGGATAAGATGACCTGTTTGGTGAGGCGGATTAAGGAAGCATATCCGGACTGTGCGCTGACGCTTTCCATTGGGGAACGGTCAGGAGAGGCGTACCGCCGGTTTCGGGAGGCAGGGGCAGACCGGTATCTGCTTCGCCATGAGACAGCACAGGAGGAGCATTATGGAATGCTTCATCCTGAGGAAATGAGTCTGGCTCACAGAAAGCAGTGCCTTTATGAGCTGAAGAAGCTGGGGTATCAGACAGGGGCCGGATTTATGGTGGGGAGTCCTGGGCAGACCGTGGAAAGTCTGGCAGAGGATTTGGTGTTTTTACAGGAGCTGCAGCCAGAGATGGCAGGCATCGGGCCGTTTGTGCCTCACCATGAGACGCCTTTTGCAAAGGAACCAGCGGGGAGTGTGGAGCTTACCTTATTTTTATTGTCAGTCATCCGTATTTTGCTGCCAAGAGTATTGCTTCCAGCCACCACAGCCCTGGGAACCCTGGATTTAAACGGACGGGAGAAGGGGCTGGCAGCAGGAGCCAATGTGCTGATGCCAAACCTTTCGCCGCTAAAGAACCGGAAACAGTATGATCTTTATGATAACAAAATCAGTACAGGGGAAGAAGCGGCAGAGTGTCTGGACAGCCTGAAGGAGCGGGTGGCAAGGGCAGGGTATTGTCTGGTGTATGAGCGGGGGGATTTTTGTGGGATGTGAGAGTTTGTTAAGGAAAAATGGATCGAATTTTTTGACCTTAGTGCCATGATATAATTTATGGAGGGTAGGAAAAAACTTAAGTCAGGAGGATAATCAGATGCAGTGGAGGGAGCGTTTGAATGGATGTGAGAGGGTTTTGATTGGACTGGGGGAGGAGTGGAAGCTTCGTGAGGGACAGAAGGAGAGGAAAGAACAGGTTTTAAAAGCATATGAGACTCTTTACCAATGGATAAAGAATAAGGATTATTTTATTATTACCATGGCTACAGATGCAGTGATTTTTGATACCTGCCTGGGCAGTGACCGGGAACGGATGATTTGTCAAAAGAAGGAGATGGATATTTTCCCAGCCTGTAAAGACGCGGATTCAGAAATGCTTGCACGGATGGAGCGGGTGTTTCCTCAAAGAGAGGTTCCTGGGGACACCAGAAGGCAGCGGATTGTGGCTCCCTGCGGAAATGAGACTTGGCAGCAATGTTCTAAGGCATGTACAAAGGATATTTGGGAACCAGGGGAGATTCCTGACGGAATCTGTCCTCACTGCGGGGCTTTGCTGACTGGCAATACCATAGAAGCATCGGTTTATATTGAGGAGGGGTATTTGCCCCAGTGGGAGCGGTATACCCGCTGGCTGGCAGGGACGTTGAATCAGGATACCGTGATTCTGGAGCTGGGGGTGGGTTTTGACAAACCGGGAGTGGTCCGATTTCCTTTTGAGAAGACGGCATATTATAATCAGAAGGCGTTTTTGTGTCGGGTTCACAGGCGGTTTCCCCAGATTCCCCAGGAGCTTATGGGGCGGGCGGAAGGTTTTATGGAGGATTCGGTGGAGTGGGTGAATCATAATGGAATCCAATAAGAAATTTTTTGTTCCTCCCATTGGGGGATGAAGTGCAGTGATTTTTTCACAGTCAGGCGTTGTGAAATGTGGGTATTTATGGTAAACTGATGAGGATGGATTTTTGCTGAGGAAAAGAAGGCCAGGTGGTTAGAATGACGGTTGTGATTGATTATGATGCAGGTAATTTAAAAAGTGTGGAGAAGGCATTTCTGGCTTTGGGGGAGGAGGTTTCGATTACCCGGAATCCGGAGGAGATTCTGGCGGCAGACCGGGTGGTGCTTCCGGGAGTAGGCTCTTTTGGGGATGCCATGAGCAGGCTGCGGCAATATGGTTTAACCAGTGTGATTCATGAGGTGATTGACCGGAAGACTCCTTTCCTGGGCATTTGTCTGGGACTGCAGCTTTTGTTTGAGAGCAGCGAGGAATGTGAAGGGGTGGAAGGACTTGGGATTTTCAAGGGGAAAATTTTGCGCATCCCTGGCGGGGAGGGGAGGAAGATTCCTCATATGGGATGGAATTCTTTAGAGATTCGGCAGAAAAGCCGGCTTTTTGCCGGAGTGAGGGAAAATGCGTATGTGTACTTTGTCCATTCCTATTATCTGAAGGCAGAGGATGAGACGCAGGTGGCGGCATTTACAGATTATGGCGTCCGGATTCATGCAGCGGTGGAAAAGGGCAATGTGATGGCATGTCAGTTCCATCCGGAGAAGAGCGGGAGCGTGGGGCTGGAAATATTGAAGAATTTTGTCCGTATGGAGCGAGGTGGCTGAGGGTAAAATGTACGAAGCAGGAATAGGTGGATAAGGAGAGACATATGCTTACAAAACGAATCATCCCCTGTCTGGATGTACATAACGGGCGGGTGGTTAAGGGAGTGAATTTTGTGAATCTGAAGGATGCGGGAGATCCAGTGGAGATCGGAGCTGCCTATGACAGGGCGGGGGCTGACGAGCTGGTATTTCTGGATATTACTGCTTCCTCGGACGGACGGGATACTGTGGTGGATATGGTGCGCCGGGTGGCAAGGACTGTGTTCATCCCTTTTACTGTGGGAGGAGGCATTCGGAGTGTGGAGGATTTCCGTCGGTTTCTAAGGGAGGGGGCAGATAAGATTTCCATTAATTCTTCTGCCATTCACACGCCGGAGCTGATTTCCCAGGCAGCAGATAAGTTTGGGCGGCAGTGTGTGGTGGTGGCCATTGATGCAAGGCGGAGACCAGACGGAACAGGATGGAATGTTTTTAAAAACGGAGGCCGGGTGGATACGGGCCTGGATGCAGTGGAGTGGGCCAGAAAAGCGGATGCTTTGGGGGCCGGAGAGATTCTTCTCACCAGCATGGACCGTGATGGCACAAAGGCGGGCTATGACAATGAGCTGACCAGACAGATTGCGGAGCAGGTGTCTGTGCCTGTGATTGCTTCTGGCGGCGCAGGAACCATGGAGCATTTTTATGATGCTCTTACTGTGGGAAAAGCGGATGCAGCGCTGGCTGCGTCTCTGTTTCATTATAAAGAGCTGGAAATCCGGCAGTTAAAGAATTATCTTCATGGCCGGGGAGTGTCTGTCCGGCTGTAAAAAGGATAAAGGATTAATACAAGAAAGGGGATAAGAAGTAATGGGAGCAATTTCAAATGACTGGCTGGCGCCGATGGAGGAGGAATTTAAAAAGCCGTACTACAAAAAGCTGTATGAAAAGGTGAAGGAGGAATATCAGACGAGGCAGGTTTTTCCGGATGCCAATGATATTTTCAATGCCTTTGAGTTTACTCCTCTGTCAGAGGTGAAGGTGGTGATTTTGGGGCAGGACCCTTACCATGATGTGGGTCAGGCTCATGGGCTTTGTTTTTCCGTCAAGCCGGATGTAAAAATCCCGCCGTCTCTGGTAAATATTTACCAGGAGCTTCATGATGATTTGGGCTGTTTTATTCCCAACAACGGGTATCTGGTAAAATGGGCAAAGCAGGGAGTTATGCTGCTCAATACAGTGTTGACAGTTCGGGCTCATTCAGCCAATTCCCACAGGGGGATTGGATGGGAAGAGTTTACAGATGCAGCCATCCGGGTTTTGAATGAACAGGACCGGCCGATTGTGTTTATTTTGTGGGGCCGTCCGGCGCAGAAAAAGAAAGCGATGTTAGATAATCCCAAACATTTGATTCTGGAGGCGCCCCATCCCAGTCCATTGTCTGCCAGAGGGGGATTTTTTGGGAGCCGTCCTTTCAGCAAGACCAATGCATTTCTGGAGGAAAATGGCCTGACGCCGATTGACTGGCAGATTGAGAATGTGTAGGAGAGATCACACTGTATGATAGACATCATTGAATTTTTAAAAATCATCGTATTTGGAATCGTGGAAGGCTTTACAGAGTGGCTTCCGATCAGCAGCACGGGCCATATGATCCTGTTGGAGGAGATTATTCCTTTAAAGATGACAGAGGATTTCTGGAATGTTTTTAAGGTAGTGATTCAGCTGGGGGCGATTCTGGCAGTGGTGGTGCTGTATTTTAGAAAGCTGAATCCCTTTGACAGAGGAAAGACAGGAAGACAGACACGGGAGACCCTGATTTTGTGGTTTCAGATTGTATGCGCCTGTCTTCCGGTAGCAATTATCGGTATGCCTTTGGATGACTGGATGGACGCTCATCTGCACAATGGATTTGTGGTGGCAGCCATGCTGATTGTGTATGGAATTCTGTTTATTATGGTGGAGAATCGAAGGGGAGACATGGAGTTTCCGATTCAGCGGGTGAATCAGATGGATCTTCGGACTGCCATCTATATCGGATGCTTTCAGCTTCTGGCTTTGGTGCCTGGAACCTCCCGTTCCGGAGTGACCATCATAGGCGCTATGCTTCTTGGCTGTTCCAGGGCATCCGCAGCAGAATTTACGTTTTTTCTGGGAATTCCGGTTATGTTTGGGGCAAGCCTGTTAAAGGTGGTCAAGTTTTTTATAAAGGCAGAGCGGATATTTACAGGGGCAGAGATTTTCTATCTGATTGCTGCGATGGTGATTGCATTTGTGGTGTCAGTATATTCCATTAAATTTTTGATGGGGTATATTAAGAAAAATAATTTTAAATTGTTTGGGTACTACCGTATTGTGTTGGGAGTGATCGTGGTGGCATTCTTCACGGTACAGGCGCTGCTGGAGTAGAATACAGTCTTCAGACGGCGCGGAATCTGGCATGGATTTTGCGTTAGCCTGCAGGCTGAAATTCATGCCAGATTTTTTGTGAAATGGACTTTAGCAGAACAGAGTTTCCAATGAGGAGGACAGAATGATCAGTTTAAAACCAATTCGGGAAAACGCAGGCGCACCAGCATACACAAGGGGAAATCAGGTGTATAAGCGGGGGCTGATTCAAGAGTTTACGTCGGATAATCAGGGAAGCCTGATTGAGGTGGAGGCTAAGGTAGAGGGCAGTTATGACAACTTCTATCATGTCAGGCTGGTGTATGACCGGGTTTCCGATGACTTTCTGGAATACAGCTGTGAGTGTGAGGCTTTTTACACTTACAATGGAATGTGCAAGCATTGTGTTGGGGTGGCTCTGCAGCTTCTGGAGAACGAGCAGGAACAGGGGAAGGCGGCAAGAGAAGGATCTGGCGAGGCTATGGAGTGGAAGACAAAGGCAAGGCTCCAGGCCACGGACCGGCAGGTGGCGGATTTTATCCGTTCCCGCTCCACAAAAGAGAAATCCCGTTTTTTTCAGGCAGAGGTTACAGGGCGGATGGAGCTGATTCCAACTCTGCACTACTGGGACCGGCAGGGCTGGCAGGTGGAGTTCCGGATAGGAGCTGATTATTTTTATGTGGTAAAAAATATTTCTGCTATGGTGGATGCAGTTCGGGAACAGGCCCATGTGGAATATGGAAAAAAGCTGAAATTCTATCATCAGCCAGAGGTTTTTTCTCCGGAGAGCAGGAGGGTGCTTCAATTTCTGGAGGAATGTGTCCGGCAGGAGCGTCAGGCCCTGAACCGGTATTATGGTCAGATGGGAAATTCTTACGCTTTTTACCGGGTGCGGGATAATCTGACTTCCCGTATGATGCAGCTGGATGGGGAACGGATGGTGCGGTTTGCCAAATTGTATGCAGGAAAGGAATGCGCCCTGGAGAATTACAAGGGCAATGAAAAGATCCGTTTTGAGGAACAGGATCCTCAGCTTTCCTTTTTGGTTGAGGAGACAAAAGACGGGGGATGTCAGCTTCATGTGCCGGCAGCTGAGGCATATTTTGGTGTGGACAGGCTTTGTATATTAAAAGACAAGGTAATTTATTTGTGCAGCAGAGAATATTCAGAAGACATGTGGGAGGCAGCAAACCTGCTGAACGGAAAGAAGCAGAGCTTATGGATTAATCCTGTGGATTTAAACGGATTCTGTGCCTCTGCTCTTCCGGCTCTGGAACGCAGGTCAAAGGTGAAAAAGCCGGACTTTTTAAATGAGTTTGGGCCAAAGCCCTGTATTTTGAAGTTTTATCTGGATGAACAGGCAGGAGAGATTACAGCAGCTGTTTATGGAGAGTATGGAGAGGAGAAATATAATCTGACAGAGCCAGCCACCGTAGAAGAGGCCAGCCGGGATGTGGAGCGGGAGAATATGGCTGCCAACATTCTTAAGCGGTATTTTTCTGAAGTGGATCTGATTCGCGGCATGTATGTTCTGCCGGAGACTGAGGAGGAGGCTGTGTATGGGCTGGTCAGTGAGGGAATCGGGATTCTGCAGCAGATGGGAGAGGTGTATATTACGGACCGGCTGAAGGCCATAAAGGTTTATCGTACACCGAAGATATCAGTAGGGGTTTCTCTCAGTGAGGGAATGCTGGATATCACTCTGAAGCTGGAGCGGTTTTCTGCTGGAGAGCTGGCAGAAATTCTTTCTGGATATAAGAAAAAAAAGCGGTTTTACCGGTTAAAAGATGGCAGCTTTCTCACCATGGAGGACAATGCGCTGGCAGTTATGGCAGAGCTTGCAGAAGGGTTGGAGCTGGATGTGGGAAAGATGGAAAAGGGAGTTGCCCATGTGCCGGAATACAGAGCCTTTTATCTGGATCAGCTTTTGCGGGAACAGAGCCCTAATATAGAAGTGAACCGGAACCGGGAGTACCGTGCTCTTTTGCGGGATTTTAAGAATGTGGAGGACTGTGATTTTGAAGTGCCGAAAAGCTTATGTGCCGAGCTTCGCCCTTATCAGAAATTTGGCTATAAGTGGATGTGTACTTTGGACTGGCTGGGCTTTGGCGGAATTCTGGCAGATGATATGGGACTGGGAAAGACGGTTCAGGCCATTGCATTTTTACTGGCAGGAAGGGAGTCTGACAGCGGAGATGGAGAAAAGTCTGCGGAACAGGCAGCAGGAGGCAGGAAGCCAGAGTCAGAAAAGGAGAAGGAGCGATATGGTCTGATTGTGTGTCCGGCATCTCTGGTTTATAACTGGGAAAGTGAGATTCAGCGGTTTGCTCCCGGCCTGACAGTGGTTCCAGTGGTGGGAACCGCAGCTGCAAGAAAAAACCTTATCAGGGATAATGAGAATGCAGATATCCTTTTGACTTCCTATGACCTTTTGAAACGGGATGTGGAACACTATCAAAAGCTTTCTTTCCGTTATATGATTATTGATGAGGCCCAGAATATTAAGAATCATCTGACCCAGGCAGCCAAGTCTGTAAAGGCAGTTCCCTCCAGGCGGCGGTTTGCCCTGACCGGAACTCCCATTGAAAATTCCTTAAGTGAGCTGTGGAGTATTTTTGATTATTTAATGCCAGGAATTTTAAATTCCTACAAACAGTTTAAGGATAATTACGAGCAGCCCATTGTGGCTTCTTCAGACGAGCAGGTGACAGTGCGCCTGCAAAGAATGATCCGGCCATTTATCCTGCGCAGGTTAAAGACTCAGGTCTTGAAGGAGCTTCCGGACAAGCTGGAGGAGGTGGTCTATTCCCGCATGGAGGAGGAGCAGAGAAAGCTTTACGAGGCAAATGCCCAGGAGCTTTTGGATTCTTTAAAGAAACAGAGCGCAGAAGAATTTAAAACTGGAAAAATACAGATTCTTGCGGCCCTCACCCGTTTAAGGCAGCTTTGCTGTGATCCGGGACTGGTGTATGAAGGGTATGATGGCGGGGCGGCAAAGGTGGATACCTGCATGGAACTAATCCGCAATGCTGCTGAGGCAGGAAACCAGGTCCTGGTATTTTCCCAGTTTACCCAGGCTTTGGATGTATTGAAGAATTTGCTGGATAAGGAGAAAATCGGCTGTTATCTTTTTACTGGTTCAGTTCCAAAGGAAAAACGGGCAGAGATGGTTCATTCTTTTAATGAGGACAAGACGCCGGTGTTCTTGATTTCTTTAAAGGCAGGAGGCACAGGGCTGAATCTGACGGCAGCTTCGATAGTGATTCATTTTGACCCCTGGTGGAATATGGCGGCGCAGAATCAGGCCACGGACCGGGCTCACCGGATTGGGCAGAAACAGGTGGTGACAGTTTATAAGCTGATTATGAAGGATACTCTGGAGGAGAAGATCTTAAAGCTTCAGGAGAGAAAGGCCCATCTCTCAGACGAGATTATTTCAGATGGAAGCATTCGGGATGTGCTGGCCACAAAGGAAGAGTTTATGGAGATTCTGGGCGTATAGTCCTGGAAGATTCCTGACCGTTCAGACGGGGCATTTCCTGCCCGCTGTCTGAACGGTTACTTTTCAGCATTTTGAATCATTAAAAGGTTTTCAAAGGGCTTCTGCAATGTCATACAAAAGCTGTTTGGAGGCTTCCCATCCCAGGCAGGGATCTGTGATGGATTTGCCATAACAGTGTTCTCCGATCTTCTGGCTACCTGGCTCAATGTAGCTTTCAATCATCACACCTTTTACAAAATCATGAATGTCTGTGGAGTGCCTGCGGCTGTGGAGCACTTCTTTTACAATCCGCACCTGCTCTTCATACTGTTTGTTGGAGTTGGAGTGGTTGGCATCTACAATGCAGGCAGGATTTTTCAGGTTTCGTTCCATGTACAGCCGATGGAGCAGAATCAGGTCTTCATAGTGGTAATTGGGCAGGCATTGGCCGTGTTTGTTCACAGCGCCCCGAAGGATGGTGTGGGTCCAGGGGTTGCCATCTGTGGACACTTCCCAGTCGCGCATAATAAATTCATGGCCGCTTTGGGATGCTTTCACAGAATTCAGCATAACGGAAAGATCGCCGCTGGTGGGATTTTTCATGCCTACGGGAACATGGCAGCCGCTGGACACCAGACGGTGCTGCTGGTTCTCCACAGAACGGGCTCCCACAGCAATATAGGACATAATGTCATCCAGATAGCTTACATTATCCGGGTAAAGCATCTCATCTGCAGTGGACAGCCCGGTCTCCTGCAGAACACGCATATGTACATGACGGATGGCGTGAAGGCCGTCGGCCATGCTGGGACGTTTTTCCGGGTCCGGCTGATGAAGCATGCCTTTGTAACCTTCTCCTGTCGTTCGGGGCTTGTTGGTGTAAACCCTTGGAATGATAAGAAGCTTGTCCTTTGTGTCCTCCTGCACTTTCACAAGGCGGCTGGCATAGTCCAGAACAGAGTCTTCATTGTCAGCAGAACAGGGG
>CATLIJ010000075.1 GCA_949948825.1 uncultured Clostridiaceae bacterium | reverse complement strand
CTATTCATATGAACAATTATTCATATGTTTATTATACCATCTTTTTTTCATTTGTCAACAACTTATCCATCACAATTCACTTCACAATACCATTGGACATATCCCCAAAATTCTTTTATAATAAAAACAAGTCTGAATTATTTTTAACGATAAAAAATCCACAAAAAAGAAAGAGGGGCAGATCATGGAAAAACACGCAGAAAACCGTACACGGACCGAGCAGGCTGCCGAAGAACTGATTGAGCTGATTCGCAAAAAAAACTACACTCCAGGAGACAAGCTTCCCACAGAAGCAGAGCTTTCCGAGCTTTTACAGGTTGGCAGAAATACCGTTCGGGAGGCTCTGCGTCTTCTTGTATCCAGAAATATTGTAGTCGTCCGCCAGGGCTCCGGAACCTTTCTTTCCGAAAAACAGGGAGTTTCCGATGATCCCTTTGGATTTTCTCTGGCAGGAGATCACCAAAAGCTGACCAGAGACTTAATCCAGGTGCGGATTATGCTGGAACCCCCTATTGCTGCTCTGGCTGCCCAAAACGCCACAACAGAGGACATACAAAAACTGGAACAGGTTTTAACAGAGGTTGAGATGCTGATTGAACAGCGTCAGGATTACGAGGAAGCAGATATCCGGTTTCACGAGCAGATTGCCAACTGCAGCCACAACAGTGTCATGTCAAATCTGGTTCCGGTTATTGGAAAAGGCATTGCTGTGTTTGCCAGAGAGGTAGCATCAACAGAATATGAGCAGACCCGTTTATCTCATCGTGCCATTTTTCATGCCATCAAAGAAAACCGTGCAGTGGACGCCCAACAGGCCATGTACTTTCACCTGCTCTACAACAAAAACCGTTTTATGGGAGAACGGTCACAGCACAAGACGAATTCTAACCGTTAATTCATCCCATATATTTTAAAAATTTTTTCGAAAAGTGTTGATTTTTTCAAATATATATGGTATTATTTTCTCATATTTGTAGGATGACTTTTCAAAGGAGTATATGCAGATGAAAAACTTATATGATGTATTGGTAATCGGCGGCGGCATGATTGGCAGCGCCATTGCCAGAGAGCTGTCCAGATACGATCTGAAGATCGGGGTTCTGGAGAAAAACCTGGATGTGTGTTATGAGACCAGCGGACGCAACTCTGCTGTGGTCCACGGAGGCTTTGCCTATGACACCGGCACTCTGAAGGCCAAACTGTGTGTGGAAGGCAACCAGATGATGGAGGAGCTGTCCAGGGAACTGGATTTTCCCTTTCTCCGGTGCGGCAAGGTGCTGGTAGGCAACACGGACGAGGATATGGAGACCTTAAAACGCACCCTGGTTCAGGGAGAGAAAAACGGCGCCACCGGCCTGGAGCTGATTGACGAAAAAAGGCTTCATGAGCTGGTTCCTGCTGTGGTGGGGAAATTTGCCATGTTCTCCTCCCAAAGCGGTATTCTGGAACCTTTTCAGTACACCATTGCCCTGGCAGAAAATGCCTGCCAGAATGGTGTAAAGTATTTCTTTGACAGCGAGGTGACAAAGATCTGCCAGGACACAGAAGGCCATTATCTTTTGACCACACCCCATGGAGACTTTGCCTGCCGCTGGGTGGTCAATGCCGCTGGACTTGGCTGCAAAAAAGTCTCTGACATGCTGGGAATCACCGGCTATCAGGTCATTGGCTCCAAGGGAGATTATATTATTTTAGACAAGCGCACCGGCCCCCTGCTTCCCATGCCAGTGTACCCGGTACCCAGCAACACTTACATGGGAATCCATGTGACCAACACCATTGATGGCAATGTGATTATTGGCCCCAATGCTGACAAGGTCAGTGACTTTGAATATTATGGAGTTCCCCAGGAAAATATGGACTATCTGGCAGAAAGCGCCTCCCGGTTATGGCCTCATATTCACAAGGCTGACTACATCCGCAATTACTCTGGTATTCTTCCCAAATGGGTGGATGACCAGGGTGTAATCCAGGATTTCAAAATTGAGATCAGGGAGGATATCGCGCCCCATGCTGTCAATCTGGTAGGCATCGAATCTCCCGGACTGACTGCAGCTGTCCCCATTGCCCGCCATGCCATTAACCTGATAAAAGAACGGGAAAAACTTTCGGAGAATCCGAATTTTAATCCCTGCCGGAAAGGAATTGTCCGCTTTGAATCCCTTTCCCTGGAAGAGAAGGCCCGGTTAATCAAAGAAAATCCGGATTATGGAGAGGTCATCTGCCGCTGTGAAAAAGTGACAAAAGCAGAGATTCTTCAGGCCATCCACAACTGCCTGGGAGTAAGCACCATGGCTGGAATCAAATACCGGACCCGCTCCATGATGGGACGCTGCCAGGGAGGATACTGCCAGATGCGTCTGGAACAGATGATAGAAGAAGAGCTGGGGAAAAAGGAAACGGAAATCCTCTACGCCCGTCAGGGTTCCCAGGTACTTTTTGGAAAGGTACGAAAGGAGGCATAATCATGGAAAAGAAAGATGTGGTCATTGTCGGCGGAGGTCCGGCCGGACTGGCAGCTGCTGTGGAGCTGTATAAAAAAGGAATCAGGAACATTCTCATTTTGGAAAGGGAACACCACTTAGGAGGAATCCTTCGCCAGTGCATTCATGATGGCTTTGGCCTTTCCCGTTTTCAGACCACCTTAAGCGGTCCGGAATATGCCGGACGCTTTATGAAAGAAGTGATGGACTGCCAGATTCCTTTTCAGACGGATACCACGGTTTTGGACATCTCATCCAACAAGCTGGTGACAGCCGTATCCAGAGACGGACTGGTTCAATATGAAGCCAAAGCAGTCATCCTGGCCATGGGATGCCGGGAACGCACCAGAGGCGCTCTTGGAATACCCGGAGAACGGCCTGCAGGAGTGTTTACAGCAGGAGTGGCTCAGGCATACATGAACCTTTACAACCGAATGCCTGCAAAAGAAGTGGTGATTCTTGGCTCAGGCGATATTGGCATGATCATGGCCAGACGTCTCACTCTGGAGGGCGCTCATGTACAGGCAGTTTTTGAAGTTCAGCCAATCCCCAGCGGACTGCCCAGAAACATTGAACAGTGCCTGAACGATTACGGGATTCCCCTGTATTTAAACCACACCATCACCAAAATCCACGGCTCCTCCCGGCTGACCGGAGTAACTGTATCTCAGGTGGATTCCAGCTTAAAGCCGATTCCTGGTACGGAAAAAGAATATGCCTGTGATACCTTAATCTTGTCCGTAGGACTGATTCCGGAAAATGAACTGTCCATAGATGCAGGAGTGACCCTGGACCCACGGACAAAGGGCGCTGTGGTAGACGAGCATTTTCAGACCAATGTAGAGGGAATCTTTGCCGCAGGCAATGTACTCCATGTTCACGACCTGGTAGATTTCGTGTCCATGGAAGCAGAAAAGCTGGCAGACTCTGCTGCTTCCTATGTCTCCAATGGGACTCTCCCCGATTGCCCCATTGAGATCACAACTGACTCCCGCATTGGCCACACGATTCCCCAAAAGGTCAGCGGCGCCCAGGACTTTCAGCTGTCTCTGCGGGTCCGGTCCCTGATCAAGAACTGCCGGATTGTGGTAAGGCAAAATGGTCAGGAGATTGCTTCCAAAAGGATGAAAAAAGCTCTGCCCGCTGAAATGATTCAGCTTACTGTGAAAGCTGATTCGATTCTTTCTCTTGATAAACTGGAGGTGAATGTAGAATGATCCGCGAATTTACCTGTATTATCTGCCCCAATGGATGCGAAATCCAGGCTGAAATCCATGACAATGTTCTGGTCTCCATGACTGGACACACCTGCCCCAAGGGAGAAGCTTATGTAAAACAGGAGCTGACTGACCCACGCAGAAATATCGCCACATCGGTCCTGGTAAAAGGAGGTGAGCTTCCTCTGGCCAGCGTGCGCCTGACCAGTCCCATCCCCAAAGACCAGATCTTTGCTGCCATGGAAATCATCAAAAGCATAAGCCTTACTGCCCCTGTGCAGGCCGGGACCATCCTCCTCAAGAACATATTAGGTTATGACAGTGATGTGATTGTCACCAAGACAGTGAATGCGGCCTATGATGTTGCACCAGCCACCCTATGAAAGTCGATTGTTCTGAATAACTTTCTCAAAAATTAAACATATCTTCATTTTTTCCTCCTCCTTCCCTGCTATAATAAGCACAAGGAGGACGTTTCTTATGCAACGAAGATCTTTACTGCTTACCCTGGCTGCGGCTGCCCTTCTGATTGGCTGCGGCAATTCCAGAATGAGTTTGCCTGCAGCCCTCACAGACTCTGGGCAGACCGATTCTCAGACACCAGATTCCTCCAAAGCGGAATCTTCTGATCCGGACGAACTGGTTCAATTGAACGGCGTGACCAAACTGAAAAGCGAGCTATCGGAAGATACGCTGAAATGGCTGGACTGGTACTTCACTCTTCCAGAGGAGAACCGAAACGCCCTGTCTTTTATTCCCAACGAATTTATAGAATCCAGGGGTTCCGTTACCATGGAAACAGATTATGAAAACCTGCCCTCCTACACACAGGCCCTGACCCCGGAAGAACTGTCAGAAACCGAAGCATTGGCCCGCGTCTATTTCGCAGAGGGATTTGACGGAATTGAAGAAATACTTCTGGCAAAGGATGATTTCTTTCTCTATCAAAATACTGGCATTGAAGCAGAATATGCTCCTGGCAATATTATCATCTATATGGTATTGACCGGAAAAGACAAGGCTGCAGGCAATCCCATGCGCTCTGTCAGCATTGCCCGCAAATCCAAGTCTGACAGCTGGAAGGTCATTAACAGTGGTTTTTAAAAATATTATTCCAGCATCCGGTACCCTACCCCAATCTCTGTAAATATGTAATGAGGCTCCGCAGGATTTGCTTCCAGCTTCCTGCGGATATTTGCCATATTCACCCGCAAAATCTGATTGTCCGTGTCCGCATAAGGTCCCCATATATCCTTTAAAATATAGTCATAGGTCAGCACCTTTCCGGCATTTTTTGCCAGCAGGGACACCAGCTTGTACTCAATCTGAGTCAGATGAATGGACGCGCCCTGAAGTGTCACAATTCTCCGCTCAAAATCAATCACCAGCCCATCTCTGGAATAGACTGGCTCCTGCATGGAGGACCGGCCTGCATGAAGCCGGTGCCGGAGGGCAGTCCGAATCCTTGCCAGAAGCTCCTCTGCTCCAAAAGGCTTGGTAATATAATCATCCGCTCCCCCATCCAGGGCCTCCACCTTTTCCTTTTCCTGAGTCCTTGCAGAGATTACAATAATCGGAAGATCTGAAAATCCACGAATCTTCTGCAGCACCTCCATGCCATCCAGATCCGGCAGTCCCAAATCCAGCAAAATCACTTCCGGAAAATGAGAAGTACACAAAGACAGACCTGTCATGCCGTTCATGGCTCTCAAGACCTTATAACCATTAGAATCCAAAATTGTCTCAATATAATTTCCAATATTTTTCTCATCCTCAATCACCAGGATGCACTGTTTATTTGCCATCGCTTTTATCCTCTCCCAAAGGTAATGTAAAAATAAATTCAGCTCCCTGCTCCCGATTTCTGGCCCAGATGGTTCCCTGGTGGGCATGGACAATCGTCTTACAGATCGTCAGTCCGATTCCCATTCCCCGGTGAGAGTCCCCGCTTTCATTCACATCCACTCCCCCGCCGTCAAAAATCGTATCCAGACGTTCCGGGGCAATTCCCTTTCCATAATCCTGGACATGAAAAACAACCTGTCCGCCTTCCCTTTTCACAGTAAAATCAATGGTATCAGCTCCGGAATGATACACAGCATTTTCCAGAAGATTGATAATCACCTGTTCAATCAACATGGCATCCATGGGAACCATAAGAAATTCCTCCGGAACCTGCACCTTTACCTTTGCTTTGGGCAATCGTTTGCGCAATCGCTGCACTGCTTCGGAAACCACTTCCTCCAAAGGCTCCAGACTGGTATTCACTCTGGTCTCTCCCACCCGAATCCGCGTTACAGACAAAAGATTTTCCACCATATTCAGCAGCCAGTTGGCATCTTCACTGATACTTCTTACCATATACGATTTTTCGCTTTCTGTCAACCTCCCGGTTTCTGCCAAATACGTATCTGCCATTCCGATAATGCTGGTGAGAGGAGTCCGAAGGTCATGGGACACAGCCCGGAGAAGGTTCGCCCGCATGGTCTCCTTTTCCGCTTCCATAAGAAGCTTCTCCCTCTCATTTAGAATCCGGCTCTGCTTTTTAAACTGGGTAGTCAAAGCGCTGGTAAGTCCGGAAATAATTGCCATGGCCACAAATGTAACCGGATATCCGTCAATGCTGAAATCCAGATTCATATAAGGATAAGTGAATACATAATTGACGCAAAACACCCCCATAATGGAAGCCAGGATTCCAGGCACATATCCATTGGTATATCTTGCCACCAGCATCACTGCCAGCACATAAATAATAGCCACACTGGTAGAATTTTTGCTGTAATGGAAAAATGCAATGGAAAGCAAGGTTGCAACAGCAAAAATACCAGATGTTACAAGTATATTGATCAGAAGATTTCTTCTGTCCATCTTTTCTTTTTTCTGCATTTGTTCTTTTCCTTTTGGTCTGATGGTTCTCTTCCTCTCTGTACTCTCTCATCAAAAAGGGATATCAAAGGACTGCATTTCCCTTGATATCCCTTTTTCTACAACACTTTCTAACTGTCAGATTTTTCAAAAAATCTTATTACTTATAATTCACGATTTTCCCAAAATCCGGTTTCAGGGAAGCGCCGCCTACTAAGCCGCCGTCAATATCCGGCTGTGCAAACAGCTCCGGCGCACTGGCTCCTGACACAGAACCGCCATACTGAATCCGGATTGCTGCTGCCGTAGCCTCATCATACAGCTCCCCAATGCACACACGAATCGCAGCACAAACCTCCTGAGCCTGCTCAGTGGTGGCAACCTTTCCGGTTCCAATGGCCCAAATCGGCTCATAGGCAATGACTGCTGTCTTGGCCTGATCTGCAGTTACATTCAAAAACGCAATCTTAATCTGCTGGCGTATCCAGTCAATGGTAATGCCCTGTTCTCTCTGAGTCAGAGTCTCGCCGCAGCAGATAATCGGAGTAATGTTGTGCTCAAAGGCTTTCAGCACCTTTTTGTTTACTGTCTCATCTGTCTCTGCAAAATACTCTCTTCTCTCTGAGTGACCGATAATCACATATTTCACCCCTGCATCTGTCAGCATGGCAGGAGAAATCTCACCGGTATATGCACCCTTCTCCTCGTAATACATATTCTCAGCGCCAATATGAATATTGGTTCCCTTGGCAGCCTCCATGGCCGGGATAATATCAATGGCAGGTACGCAGAATACCACATCTACCTCCTCATTGGCTACCAATGGCTTTAATGTATTTACCAGGTCAACTGCCTCGGTTGGAGTCATGTTCATCTTCCAGTTGCCTGCAATAATTTTCTTTCTGGACATTTTCCTTCTCCCTTGATTCATCAGTTTTTATCGTCAGCTGCTGCAACACCTGGAAGCACCTTGCCCTCCAAAAACTCCAGGGAAGCGCCGCCGCCAGTGGAAATGTGGCTTACCTTGTCAGCAAAGCCAAGCTGGTTCATTGCAGCCGCGGAATCGCCGCCGCCGATGATAGTGGTTGCCTCTGTCTCTGCCAGAGCCTTAGCCACTGCGATTGTGCCTGCGGCCAGAGTCGGGTTCTCAAACACACCCATAGGTCCGTTCCACACAACTGTCTTTGCAGTCTTCACTGCCTCTGCATACATCTCGGCAGTCTTCGGTCCAATATCCAGACCCTCCATGTCAGCCGGAATGGCATCTGCAGCAACTACCTTTACCTCAACCGGTCCGTCAATAGGATTTGGGAATGCAGCAGCAATGGTGGTATCCACAGGAAGCAGCAGCTTTTTGCCCAGCTTCTCTGCCTTTTCCATCATCTCTTTGCAGTAATCAATCTTGCTGTCATCTACCAGGGAATTGCCTACGCCCAGGCCCTTTGCCTTTAAGAAAGTAAAGGCCATACCGCCGCCGATGATCAAAGTATCGCACTTCTCCAGAAGGTTGGAAATCACGTTCAATTTGTCCGCAACCTTTGCTCCGCCCAAAATAGCCACAAACGGTCTCACAGGATTCTCAACTGCATTGCCCAGGAAATCAATCTCCTTCTGCATCAGATAACCAACTGCATTAGCGCCGCCCTTGGCAGTGATAAACTTGGTCACACCCTCAACCGATGCATGGGCGCGATGGGAGGAACCGAAAGCATCACACACATAATCATCCGCCAGGTCTGCCAGCTCCTTGCTGAACTCCTCGCCGTTCTTGGTCTCTTCTTTGCCGCGGAAACGGGTATTCTGAAGCAGAACCACATCTCCGTCTGCCATGGCCTCCACAGCCTTGGTGGCAGCCTCTCCGGTCACGTTGTAATCCGGTACAAAGACAACCTCCTTGCCCAGCTTCTCAGTAAGCCGTGCAGCCACCGGAGCCAGAGACTCTCCCTCATTGGGGCCATTTTTCACCTTGCCCAAGTGGGAGCAGAGAATCACCTTTGCTCCCTCCCCTGCCAGCTTCTGGATGGTGGGAAGAGCAGCCACAATACGGGTCTCGTCAGAAATCACGCCGCCCTTTAAAGGCACATTGAAATCACAGCGGACCAGTACTCTCTTGCCCTTTAAATCCTTCAAATCATCTACAGTCTTTTTATTCAGCATCTTCAAAAAATTCCTTTCTTAATTATTTATCCAAATCCCTCGAAAATACACCGGACCCGTCAGCATTTGCGGGCCTGCACAATCAGGCAGGGAAGTCTCCTCCTCCTGCCCGCCGCGCCGGGGCGCGGCCGCTTATGCGGCCCTACTCCGCTCCGCCCCGTGTGCATAAAACAAGGTCCGGTCCTTCTCAAGACCGGACCTCTCCAAAGCCTTATTCCGGGCAAAATCCTGCTTGCCTCCGGACTGTTGATTACAGCTCAGCGAAGTACTTAATGGTTCTTACCATCTGGCTGGTGTAAGAATTTTCATTGTCATACCATGAAACAACCTGAACCTCATACAGGTCGTCCGCAATCTTGGCAACCATGGTCTGAGTTGCATCAAACAGAGAACCATACTTCATGCCGATTACGTCAGAAGATACGATAGCATCCTCATTGTAACCATAGGACTCAGAAGCAGCGGCCTTCATAGCAGCATTGATGCCTTCTTTTGTCACATCAGCGCCCTTGACAACTGCGGTCAGGATTGTGGTGGAACCGGTGGGAACCGGAACACGCTGTGCAGAACCGATCAGCTTGCCGTTCAGCTCCGGAATAACCAGGCCGATTGCCTTAGCTGCGCCGGTGGAGTTAGGAACAATGTTGGCTGCGCCAGCTCTTGCTCTTCTCAAGTCGCCCTTTCTGTGGGGGCCATCCAGAATCATCTGGTCGCCGGTGTAAGCATGAATGGTGCTCATAATACCGGACTGAATCGGAGCATAGTCATTCAGAGCCTTGGCCATAGGAGCCAGACAGTTGGTGGTGCAGGAAGCTGCGGAAATGATGGTGTCATCCTTGGTCAGGGTCTTCTCATTCACGCTGAATACGATGGTCGGCAGATCATTGCCAGCCGGTGCGGAGATAACAACCTTTTTGGCTCCGGCATCTACATGTGCCTGTGCTTTTGCCTTGGAGGTGTAGAAACCAGTACACTCCAGAACTACGTCAACACCAATCTCTCCCCAAGGAAGATTGGCAGCATCCTTCTCTGCATAGATCCGGATGGTCTTTCCGTCTACGGTGATGGAGTCTTCTCCGGCCTCAACGGTATGTTTGCCCTCGCCAATATGGCCTGCATATCCGCCCTGAGCAGTGTCATATTTCAGCAGGTGTGCCAGCATCTTCGGATCGGTCAGCTCGTTGATTGCCACAACCTCATATCCTTCTGCTCCAAACATCTGCCGGAATGCCAGACGGCCAATACGGCCAAAACCATTGATTGCTACTTTTACTGCCATGTTCAATTCCTCCTAGATTGTTAAAAAATTGTTGATTGTTAAAATATCATCAACCTTAGTTCCTATTTTACCCAATTATGGACAAAAGTGCAAGAGGTATTTTGGCTTTTTTACTGTATTTATCGCTTCTGTTGCAGCCATTTTATCTCCCCTG
>CATLIJ010000074.1 GCA_949948825.1 uncultured Clostridiaceae bacterium | reverse complement strand
CCATCCATATACTCCTGGGCCGTAACCTCCAGATCCGGCACATACGCCTTAATCCACGACAACGCTGTATTCATATCAAAATTTCCTTACCTTTCCACAATATTCTCCACCGCCATTTAAAACTGCCGCAAAAACCGTATATCATTCTCATAAAGCAAACGCATATCATCAATCTCATATTTCAAAAGGGCGATTCGCTCCAGTCCCACTCCAAAAGCAAAGCCAGTATACTCCTCCGGGTCAATGCCGCACATTTCCAGCACATGAGGATGCACCATACCGCATCCCAGAATCTCAATCCATCCGGAGCCCTTGCAGAACCGGCATCCTTTTCCGCCGCATTTAAAGCAGCTCACATCCACCTCAGCGCTTGGCTCTGTGAAGGGGAAATGATGAGGCCGGAATTTCACCTTTGTCTCTTCCCCAAACATCTCTTTTGCAAACTCCGCCAAGGTTCCCTTTAAATCCGCAAAGGTAATGTGTTTGTCAATCACCAGTCCCTCCACCTGATGGAAGGAGGGAGAATGGGTCGCATCCACCTCATCTGACCGGAACACCCGTCCCGGGGCAATCATCCGAATCGGCAGCTTTCCCTTTTCCATAGTCCGGGCCTGGACCGGAGATGTCTGAGAACGAAGGCAGATCTCCGAATTAATAAAAAAGGTATCCTGCTCATCCCTTGCCGGATGATCCGGCGGAATGTTCAGCTTGGTGAAGTTGTAGTCCTGATACTCTACCTCTGGTCCTTCCACCACCTCATATCCCATACCTACAAAGATTCGCTCCACTTCCTTTAAAGCCACCATGTTCGGATGGCTGTGGCCGATCTCTGCCTTCTTTCCAGGAAGCGTCACATCAATCACTTCCTTTTTCAGCTGCTCCTCTCTGGCCTTTTTAGCAAGGGTGTTCTTTGTGTCCTCCAGCTTTGTCTCAATCAGCGCCCGCACATCATTCACCATCTGGCCTACCTTTGGCCGCTCCTCCGGAGTCACCTCCTTCATGCTTTTCAGCACACTGGTCAGCTGCCCTTTTTTTCCCAAATAAGCCACCCGGATATCATTCAGCTTCTCCAGAGCATCTGAAGCTTCAATCTGCTTCAGGGCCTCCTCCTTGATTCTTTCCAGCTTTTCTCTCATATCTTTATTCCTTTCCTTCTCTCAGCACAAGGTTGTGCCAGTTCTTCCATTTTCAAAAACAATCCAGTACAGCAAAACACAAAAAAGCCGTCCCCAAGTCATCGTCTCCGATTACAAAGGGACGGCAATCTCGCCGCGGTACCACCCTGATTTCCGCACATCTTCTTTTCTTCTGTGCAGACTCCTTAATCTGTGTGTAACGTACACAAAACGTCGCAACCTATCTCTCTGCCTGTCCAAAATCTTAAATCACTCTGTCCGGACAGATCCTTTCAGCCGCGCAGCTCCCATGGGAATTTCGTGAAGAGCTGTCTTGGAATCACCAAAACAGATCTTTAAAATTATCTGAACCGAAAAGGGCTTTCAGCCGGTGGCCCTTTCTCTCTGCCGGAAAATAATCCACTACTTAACATGTTCTTTGCCTTTGCCTTCTGCTGTAAAAGCTGTCTTCTATTCTAGCCATTTCGGGCATAAATGTCAAGTTTTTTTTGCTGACAGTCCCCTTATCATCCAAGCAGCTTTCCAAGAGCAGCCTCATCCCCCACCAGGGTCACATTCTTATGGAACTGCAAAATGGAAGCCGGCACCTGCGGAGTCACCGGACCTGTAAAGGCTTTGGCCACAATGTCTGCCTTCCCTGCTCCTGACACAATCACCAGAACGCTCTTTGCCTGCATAATATTGCCGATTCCCATGGTATAAGCCTTCCTGGGTACATCCTCCTCCTTCTCAAAGAAACGCTTGTTGGCATCAATGGTGCTCTCCGTCAATGCCACACAATGGGTCTCCTTTTCAAAGAAAGAGTCCGGCTCATTAAATCCAATATGTCCATTAAAGCCCATACCCAAAAGCTGTAAATCCACCGGTCCCTCCCGGCGCAGAATCTCGTTGTAAGCCTTACATGACTTTTCCTCATCCTCCTCGGTACCATCCGGCACAAAGGTACGGCTCTTGTCAATATTCACATGATCAAACAGATGTACGTTCATAAAATACCGGTAGCTCTGGTCATTGTCCCCGGAAAGGCCCTTGTACTCATCCAGATTCACAGAAGTCACCTTGGAAAAATCCAGCTCTCCGGCCTGATACCGCCGAATCAGTTCCTTATAAAGCCCTTCCGGCGAGGACCCGGTAGCCAGCCCCAATACACAATCCGGCTTTAAGACCACCTGCGCTGCAATGATAGCTGCCGCCCTGCGGCTCATAGCATCATAATCCTTCTCGCAATAAATCTTCATACCTTTAATCTCCTTTTCTTTTCACTAATCTCTGCAAAACTTTGCCAAGTACTTTGATTATAACAAAGAAAGGCAATTAGGGCAACCGTTAGTTCTTTCTAAATTCATATCACTACGGTTCACAGACAGCCGTTCAGACGGCCACGTCATTTCAGTTAAGCTGTGCCAGAAAATTAGCAAGAGAAGAGGGAGAGAACATTGGAAGACCCTCTTTTCACGTCGGCACTTAGGTGCTGTTTTTTAAGCACCTTAGTACCGCTACGTGAAAAACGGAGTGAGAACGTATCTGGAAATGTTCTCTCCCTCTTCTCTTGCGGACCTTCTTCCATTGGTTAACTTATTGACATGGTCGTCTGAATTGCCACATAATCTCTTGATTTCATGTCCGGAAAATAGTACAATAGATAAAAATCTTTCAACTATGCAGGAGGCTTAATTCATGGATCATAACATCCCCCAAAAAAGCGAACCATATACGCCTTTTTCTAACACTGAATTAAACCCCTTAACCGGCTTATATAACAGTCAGGGGTTTATGAACCAAGCAAGATTACGGATCAGGGAATGGATTCCCTCTGCCTATTGTCTGGCTGCCATTGACATTGAACATTTCCGCCTGTTTAACAAATTCAATGGAAGGGATGCAGGAGACAAGCTTCTCATTTATATTGCCGATTACCTGAAAAATATCCAGGAATACCAAAACGGCCTTGCAGGCTATATGGGCGGCGACGATTTCTGCATCATCATGCCTTATGAAAAGGAAAACATAGAAGCCCTGAAAAACGATCTGTCAAAAGCAGCTTCCCAGTGGAATGAGATGGCTGGCTTTCGCCTTTCCATTGGTATCTATGTGATTGACGATAACACAGTGACTCCGGAAACCATGTATGACCGGGCAACCATTGCCCGCTCCCAGGTACTGGACAATTCCTCGGACCGAATCTGCATATATGATCCTATGATCGAAGACAAGCTGGAAAAAGAATGGAGACTTTTGATTGAGATTAAAAACGCAATGCAAAAGGAGGAATTTACCTTTTTCGCCCAGCCTCAATGTGATATTCTGACCGGCAAAATCGTAGGCGCAGAATCTCTGATTCGGTGGAATCATCCTCAAAAGGGCATTCTCTCTCCGGGTGTCTTTATTCCAATCCTGGAAAAGAATGGCTATATTGCCCATCTGGACCGGCACATCTGGAAAAAGGTATGCCAGTGGATACGGCACTGGCTTGACAAAGGATATGAGCCTGTCCCCATCTCCATCAATATTTCCCGCATTGATATTTTATCTATGGATGTGACGGAATATTTACTGGATCTTCTTCAGACCTATCAGCTGCCGGTAAAGCTTATCAAGGTGGAAATCACAGAAAGCGCTTACGCGGAGGAGGACGAAAAAATCAATCAGACAGTCAAACAGCTGAGAGAAGCCGGATTTCTGGTGATGATGGATGACTTTGGCAGCGGCTACTCCTCCCTCAATATGTTAAAAAGCATTGAGGTGGATGTTCTGAAAATTGATATGCGGTTTCTGGATATTGATGAAAAGGAAGAACGCAAGGGAATCGGGATTTTGGAATCCGTGGTCAACATGGCGCGTCTTCTTGCCATTCCGATAATTGTAGAAGGGGTGGAGACTGCTTTCCATGAAAAATTTCTGCGGAATATGGGCTGTCAGTATGTTCAGGGCTATTATTATTACAAGCCTCTTTCCATTGACCAGTTTGAATTTCTCCTGTCTGATAAGAGAAAACTGGATCATAATGGCTTATGGTGCAAACAAGTGGAATCTCTCCGCACCAGAGAATTTTTAGACGGAAACCTGTTTACAGACACCATGGTAAACAATATTTTGGGAGCTGCCGCCTTTTATGATGTATTTGAAAACCAAATTGAAATCACACGGGTCAATGACCAGTATTTCCGAATGTCCGGAGTCTCCTCCGGCGAAGAGATGAATTACAGCAGAAAGTTCTGGAATCATGTGCGGGACGATGACCGGCCCCTTTTATTCTCCCTTTTTGAGCGGGCCTGTGAAAACCATCCGGACAGTGCAGAAGGATACATTCACTATCTGCGGACAGACGGCAAAGTGCTGTGGGTCTATATGAGAATTTTTTTCCTTCAGGAACGTGACGGACATAAGCTTTTTTATGGTTCTCTGGTGGATATGACCTCCATGCGGGAAAAGAACGAAAGCCGCCAGACAGACAAGCCTGTGGTCACTGAGATTACCCAGCTGCAGCAAAACCGCCTGGAACAATATTATGGAAATATTCCCTGCGGATACGGTCTGTCCAGAATATTGTTAGACGACTCCGGCCAGCCTTCGGATTATGAGATCATATACATTAACCATGAGATGGAAAAGCTGTGCGGAGACAATAAAAACCATCTTCGCCAGCTGATTCTGAAGGCATTTGGCGACAACTGGCAGGAGCTGTTATCCAAAGCTTATCAGGCTGCCTTTCAGGGGGAAACCTTAAACCATTATACTTACAGCTCTGTGTCCAGCCACTATTTACAGCTTACTCTTTATCAGTACGAATACGGATATGTGGCCTGTTTGCTGCGGGATATTACCCATATGCAGATTCATGAGGATGCCTTAAACAGCATGGTGCTTTCTTATCGGGAGGTCTATTTCCTTCATCTGTCAGACAATTATTGCCGGATGATTTACCCGGACGAACATCATATGATGGAGCGGGGAAACTATGAAGCTGTGGTGAACCGTCATTTTGGAACCGGAAAAATCCTAAAATATGACGAGGCAAATGTGCGCCATTTCCTGTCCCTGGAAAATCTAAGGTCCTCTCTGAGAAATCAAAGCTCTGTGGAATACCGTTACCGCAGACGTGCAAAGGATATGGCAGAGGAATGGTGCCTTACCAGCATTATGGTCAGTGAACGGGAAAACGGATTTCCCAAAACCGCTGTCATCACCATCCGAAGCATTGATGCGATTATGAAAGAGGAGGAGGAACGCAGGCAGCTGCGAATGGCAGAATCTCTTGCCAACATGTCAGACGGATTCTTTATTTACCGGGCTATGGAGGATGAAAAGATTCTCTATGCCAATCCGGCTGTCATAGAGCTTTTTGACTGTGAGACAATAGAAGAATTTATGGAAATGGTAAACGGCTCCTTCCAGGGAATGGTCCATCCGGAAGACTTAGACCGGGTAGAATGGGATATCAGACAGCAGATTGAGCATTCGGATGAGAACATGGATTATGTCCAATACCGGATTATCCGCAGAGACGGACAAATCCGATGGGTGGATGACTGCGGACACCTGGAAAACTCCGAGTGGGGCGAGAAAAACCGGCTGTTCTATGTGTTTATTAAGGACATTACAGACAGCATTACAGATATACAAAAAGAAAAGCTGCTCAATTCAAACCAATTCTATCGCAGCAGTTCAGACGGCGGGGAAGCTGACATGAATTTTGGGCGTCAGACCTGCCTGTAACCAAAATTCATATCCACTTCCACATCAGACGCCAAATACAGGGACAGAAGTCCAACAGCAAAGCTGTTCTGACTCCTGTCCCCTTCTGTTCCATTCCTATCCGCTTCCAAATTCTCCTTATGAAACGGCCTTCGTCTGAAAAGCCGCAGTCTCCATTATTGGAAGGCCACCATCTGAGAAGCCACAGTCTCTGCCTCCTCCTGGGAAAAATACCCACAGGCCTCCATCCTCCTCAGTACCTGCATCTGCCGTTTTTCTGCCAGCTCCTGGCTTTTGGTAGGTGCATACCTTCCCGGAGCATTGGGAATCCCAGCCAAAAGGGTGCACTCATACTCATTCATGTCCTTTGGCTCTTTTCCAAAATATCCCCGGCATGCCTCCCCTGCTGTATAGTACCCGTCTCCAAAATAAATACTGTTCACATACAATTCCAAAATCTCATCCTTGGTATAAGTCTTCTCCAGCTCCCTTGCCATCAGAACCTCTGCCACCTTCCGGGAAAGCTCCTTCTCCTGAGTAAAATACAGATTCTTAGCCAGCTGCTGAGTGATGGTGCTTCCGCCCTCCACATAACGGCCTGCCTGAATATCGTGGAGCACCGCCCGTCCAAGGGCCACTGGATCAATTCCAAAATGGCGGTAAAACCGGTGGTCCTCCACAGATACCACTGCGTCCAAATAAACCTGGGGCAGGTCCTTTAAGCTGGTATATCCTTCTTTTCCCCGAATGGCAGCCACCTTGTCCTTCAGGCTCACTTCCTCCACTGCGTCCCGATACATCTGATATCCCTGTCCGGCAACGGTGAACCCGCCCAAACATGTCACACACACCATAAAGAAAACCACAGACCGAATTATCATACACACTTTCACGGTATCACCGCTCCCTTCTGTTTGTTATTGATGAAACAAGTATACCATACAAATCCTTCCAAGACTTTAATGATCCCTTAGAGAATACTGAACTTTTTTCGACAATATTAACATTATTCTTACAATCCTTTCTCTGTCTTTTATAAAATTTCTGCGCCCTATCCCGGTCATCCAAGGAATGACAAACTTTTTGTGCAAAATAATTGTACAAAATGGCTTGTTAATCTTCACAAAACCAAATTAATTTGTTAAAATAGTATATGAAATAAACTTTTTTAACACAGTTCTTACCGAACTGCTGGTTCTTGTCATGATTGGAGTATAAGTATGACGCACAAAGAAAAAGCAGAACAGCTTTTAAAACAGCAATATCACTGCTCACAGGCATTGTTCGGAGCATTTGCAGAGGATTTCCACATGGATCTGAAGACAGCATTTAAAATCAGCACCTGCTTTGGAGGAGGCATGCGTCAGGGCGGCCTGTGCGGCTGTATTGCAAGCTCTTTGATGGTGCTGGGTCTGGCCATGGGTTTTTATGATGCTCAGGACAGGGAACGTGAGCTTTACAGCAACCAGAAGACAGACGAATTTATCCGCCGCTTCAAGGCAAAGATGAATGGATGCATGGACTGCAGGGACATTTTGGGCAAAGACATAACAAAGCCTGAAGACATGGCTGTGATCCGTCAGGAAGGGCTGATCCTCCGCCAATGTCCCAAAGCAATCCATGCCAGCATCGAAATCCTGGAAGACATGCTGGAATCCTATCTGAAGGACATGGTGGAAAGCGCTCTGGAGATAGAGGATATTCCGGATAATCAGAATCTCAAAAATGCTGTTTCCAATATGAACAAGCTTCACGCCTTCCGAAAAAATGCTAATAATCTCCTGTTCGCTTCCAAAAGGGGGATTGGATTTATCCAGTTTGACGTCAGTAAATTTAAAATCATAAATGATCTTTATGGAGAAAAATTCGGAGACGAAGTCTTATATTTTATTACCAGACAGCTGAAAGAAATCTGCAGCAAAAATCAGTTTTTTGCCAATCTCCGGGGGGATGTCTTTATGGTTGTGACAGAATATGACCAGAAGAAGGATCTGGTGGAATTTGTCAACCGTCTTGACGCCCGGATATGTTCTTTCAAAAGCGTACCCCTTCGCATCTCTTATGGAATTTACAGGGTGGAAGATAAAAGTATGGAATTGAGGCAAATGGAAGACCGGACCAATCTGGCCAGAAGAGCTGCCAAAAAGAATGTTCTGACCAACATGGTTTTCTATAAGGAGCAATTTAAAGACTCTCTTTACAGCCGGAAGTTTATTGAAGAGAACATGCAGTCTGCCATTGAAAAGCAGGAATTTAAGATGTATCTCCAGCCCAAATACAGCATCACGAGAAATGAGATTGTAGGCGCTGAGGCCCTGGTGAGATGGCGTCATCCGGAACGGGGGATGATTTATCCGGACCAGTTCATTCCTGTAATAGAAGAAAATGGTTTTATACGAAAGGTGGATTACTATATCTGGAGGGAAGCTTGTCTTTTCATTAAAAAATGCCAGAACGCAGGCATTATGCCCTGCCCGGTTTCTGTCAATGTATCCAGAGTACACTTACAGGACAATGATTGCATTCAGATTCTTTCAGATCTGATTAAAAAAAGCGGCATTCCCAAATCCATGCTGGAGCTGGAAATCACAGAAACTGCAGGCAACTACCAGGTAAGCCAGAAGGCTCTGCAATTAAAGGAGGAGGGATATACCCTTTTGATGGATGACTTTGGAAGCGGCTACTCTTCCCTGAATATCCTTTTGGAGACTCCTTTTGATGTGATCAAGCTTGACAAAAAGTTCATGGAAAATATGATGGTGTCCATGAAGGGAAGGCTCATTCTGGAACAGGTGGTCTCCATGGCTGACAAGCTGAAGCTGGGCCTTCTGGCAGAAGGTGTGGAAACCCAGGAACAGATTGATCTGCTCCGGAAAATCGGTTGTGACCAGGTACAGGGCTATTATTATGCAAAGCCCATGCCAGAGGAGGATTTCTTTGCCCTGTTAAAGAAACAGCAATATGCCTCTGCTCTTGCCAAAAAACAGATTTCATAAAAAGCAATTAACATTTTTGATACTTTCCCATACATAAGCCTCTTTTCAAAATCCCTCCTTCCGCTATAATGGAGGTACATACAAACGGAGGTATACTATTATGGCAATCCTTTTCCACGAAACCTCAAGAGAGTTTCATCTGTATAATGACAAGATCAGTTATATTATAAAAATTCTTGAGAATGGTCATTTGGGCCAGCTGTATTTTGGCTCCCGGATTCAGGACCGTAAGAATTTTGATCATCTTCTGGAAACCTGCTACAGACCTATGACTGCTTATCAGTCCGAGGGCTATGCTTTTTCTCTGGAGCATATTAAGCAGGAATATCCGGTTTACGGAACTTCTGACTACAAGCTGCCTGCCATGGAGATTTTACAGCCGGATGGCAGCCGCATTACCAACTTTGCTTACCGTTCCCACCGGATTTATTCCGGAAAGCCTTCCCTGGAGGGACTTCCTGCCACATACACAGAAGCAGACGAGGAAGCAGATACCTTGGAAGTAACCTTAAAGGATGAGCTTTTGGGCTTAAAGCTGGTGCTTCTGTACACGATTTTCAATAAGGAGGGCGCCATTGCCAGAAGCGCCCGGTTCGAGAATCCCACGGAGGAGACCTTTGACCTTACACGGGCTATGAGCACCAGCCTGGATCTGCCGGACTGCAGCTATGACTGGATTCAGTTTTCCGGCGCCTGGTCCAGAGAGCGTCAGGTAAAGACCCGCCGTCTGGAACAGGGGATTCAGGCAGTCAGCAGCACCCGCGGCCACTCCAGCCACACCCACAATCCTTTCATTGTGTTAAAGCGTCCTACAGCTGATGAATTTCAGGGAGAGGTGATGGGCTTTTCTCTCATATACAGCGGCAATTTCCTGGCACAGGCTGAGGTGGATACCTACAATGTAACCCGTGTGATGCTGGGGATCAATCCCTTTGGCTTTACCTGGAACTTAAAGCCCGGAGAGAAATTCCAGACACCAGAGGCTGTGACCGTGTACTCTGATGAGGGCTTAAACGGCATGAGCCAGACCTTTCACCGCCTGTACCGCAGCCGTCTTGCCAGAGGTGAGTGGAGAGATAAGGTCCGTCCGATTCTTCTGAACAACTGGGAAGCCACTTATTTTGACTTTGATGAAGACCGGCTGGTGGAGATTGCCAGAGCCGCCAGGGAGGACGGAGTGGAGCTGTTTGTCCTGGATGATGGATGGTTCGGGGAGCGCAATGATGACCATGCAGGTCTGGGAGACTGGTATGCCAATACTGAGCGCCTGCCTAACGGCATTAAGGGCTTATCAGAAAAGATTGAAGCATTAGGTATGAAATTCGGTCTATGGGTGGAATTAGAAATGGTAAATATGG
>CATLIJ010000073.1 GCA_949948825.1 uncultured Clostridiaceae bacterium | reverse complement strand
GATCATCAGCCAGATTCCATACACAATGATTGGGGCTGGAATCAATAAGTTTCTGGTGGATGTGGCAGAGCTGGTGGAAAGCCGGAAGCTGCCGGATGTGGTGGATATCTCCAACCAGTCCAGCAAGGAGGGAATCCGGATTGTGCTGGAGCTCCGGCGGGATGCGGATGTGGAGAAAATCAAGAATATTCTTTACAAAAAGACCAAGCTGGAGGATACCTTTGGGGTGAATATGCTGGCTATCGCAGGCGGCCGGCCTGAGACCTTAAGCTTACGGGGGATTCTGAAAAATTATCTGGATTTCCAATATGAGAATGCCACCAGGAAATACCGGGCATTGTTAAACAAGGAGCTGGAGCGGAAGGAAATCCAGGAGGGTCTGATCAAAGCCTGCGATGTGATTGATCTGATCATTGCCATTTTGCGGGGCTCAAAAAACCTGAAAGATGCCAAGGCCTGCCTGATGTACGGGGATATTTCCAACATTCAGTTCCGCCATCCAGGCTTTGAGGAGGATGCCAAGCAGCTTTCCTTTACAGAAAAGCAGGCCAGTGCGATTCTGGAAATGCGTCTGTACAAGCTGATTGGCCTGGAGATTCTGGCCTTGCAGAAGGATTATAAGGAGTGCTTAAAGCGGATCAGCGAGTATCAGAAAATTCTGGAGAACCGGGCCAATATGAATCAGGTCATTCATAAGGATCTGGAAAATATCAAAAAGGAATTTGCCCAGCCAAGACGGACACAGATTGAGGACGGCAAGGAGGCAGTCTATGAGGAAGCGCCCATGGAGATTCAGGAGGTGGTGTTTGTCATGGACAAATTCGGGTACTGTAAGGCATTGGACAAGGCGGCTTATGAAAGGAACAAAGAGACTGTGGATGGAGATTTCCGGTATGTGGTTCCCTGCATGAATACAGACAAGCTATGTGTGTTTACCCAAAAGGGAAGCCTGCACCAGATTAAACTGACAGATGTTCCCTTTGGAAAGCTTCGAGACAAGGGAACGCCTCTTGACAATTTAAGCAAGTTTGATGGAAGCAAGGAAAATATCATCTGGATGAGCAGCCAGGAAGCCATGGCAGGGCAGAAGCTTCTTTTTGCAACAAAAATGGCACTAGTAAAGATGGTTCCGGCAGAGGAATTTGCCACCAACAACCGGACCGTGGCTTCTACAAAGCTTACCGAGGGAGATGAGCTGGTGATGGTCCGCCCTGTGGGAGAAGAGACGGAAGTGGCGTTGCAGACCAGTGATGATGTGTTTTTAAAATTCCCGGTGGAAGAGATTCCAGAGATGAAGAAGAACTCCCGCGGGGTCCGGGGCATGAAGCTGGCGGAAAACGAGTATCTGGAACAGGTGTATTTTGTGGGAGAGGAGCCAGTGATTACTTATAAGAAAAAAGAAGTGCATTTAAACCGGATGAAGCTCGGAAAACGAGATGGAAAGGGGAGTAAGCTGCGAAGTTAGGGAATGCCAAATAATCCTTATGAGAGAAATCGGAGAACATGGAAAGCACAGCTTTTTATACCCATGGGTATGTGTTCTCCGATTTCTCTCATATTACTTTTTAGATAAACGTTTTTGTAGGATACAGGGGTATTCTGTATGAATCCGCTCATAGGCCTCTCTTAATGGTTTGCATGCCTGATCCGCCTTTTCTATGATATCGTCAAAATAGGTTTCCATAACAGATACAAGCCTGCTGTCCAGTTTGCCTCTGTGACACATATCCCATAGAATGCTAAGGCACTTTTCCTTTGGAAATGCTTCTTTGTAGCTGCGGCTCATACAAAGTGCGCTGGTAACGTCAGCTACTGCCAGCAAACGTTCCGGTACGGTCAGTTCTTCTTCTGTAAGGCCCATAGGATATCCGGTGCCATCCAGCTTTTCATGATGTCGAAGGGCAATACGGGCAACGGTCTGATCCACACAGCCTTCCAGAATCTGGCCGGTCAATACCACATGATTCTGCATCACAGCCATCTCCTCCGGCGTCAGACGTCCCGGTCTTTCCAGAATGGAAACAGGGGTGCCGATCTTTCCCAGATCATGGAGCATAGCTCCGTAATAAACCTGTTCACAAACCTTTTCAGAAAGCCCCATCCGTCTGGCCAGCTGCCGTCCAATCTCCATGACCCCTATGGTATGAGTGACCGTATCCCGGCTTCGGAAATCAATGGTGTAAATAACCATGGTCAGATAAGCGATGGCTTCTTCCCTGTCAAACAGGCAGGAGTTCAGAGCAGCCTCCAGATACTTTGAATCATCCAGTTTGGAAAATGTCCCGCTCCTCCGGCATTTATGCCAAAGGTCAATGGATTCCGGGGAAAAGGTATTGCCTTTTGCCAGAGAGAAATGTTTTTCCAATTCATCCTCAGACCGTTTCACTTCATCATGCCATACTACCGCACGGTCTGCAGTGTGAAGCAGCTGTGCGCAGCGCCGAACCATCTCTGGCTGGTCTTTCATAGAACGAAAGTCTGCATGATGGTAAAGAACAACCTTCGCCCATTCTCCTAAAGGGGTAAATTCTCGTAAAAACAGATAACCATAGATAGAATGCTCCCAAACGTCTCCGATCTCAAATTTCACCAGATTGTTGATATCTTCTGTCCGGTAAGCGCCCACGTCATGAAGCAGGGCCAGAATAGACATATTTTTCTTAAGAGTTTCATCCTGACAGTTGTCTGCCTTTAGCATATCCTGCAGGACAAGCATTACCTTCACTCCATGATCTATCAGCCTTTTGTCAATTAGATTCAGACTCCGGCGTATCACGGTTATTACCTTGTCGCTATGTATGATCTCCATGTTGTAAACCTCATTCATCAGCCAGTCTTTTTCTGCTCCAGAACGGTTTGGCTGTAAAAGCTTTTTCCAGTTTCTGTAACAAAAAACAGCTGTTTTGCATCATCATACCATAAGAAGTCCAGATTTGCAAGAAAGAAGAGGTTTGGGATGAACTATAGTGATTACGTTGTCACAGTTCATCCGATGTGGAAAAACGGATAAAAACAGTCTGACAGGCAAACATCAAGCACTGATTACTTCAAGATTAATGCAATGATGTACTGATTTTCATCCGTTTTTCCTTCTCACCGCGAATGCTAACCTTATTTTTGATGCATGGATATTTTACGAAATTTTTGCGTACTGGCTGTGTACCTTCTGAATCTGGCTGGCGTCCGCCTGCTCAGTGCTGTACCAGCCTTTTGCAGACATTTTTTGATAAATGTCATCCTGCATGCAAAGGCTGTCCTTCAAAGCCTGATGAAAGGTCTGATGGACATTGGCTGTGGAAGATTCTATTGTGCCATGCATATACAAATCGCATACGCCTTTGGTGGTCAGAAGCAGGTTTTCCATAATACATCTGTCGTCCATGGTATTCACCTCCTTAAGTCAGTTTATAAAATGTGTCAAAGATCTGCTGATGCTTGTCATAAATTTGCTGCACACAATTTTTCAGCTCGGTATCCTGCAGATTTTTGATGGCTTCCTGGCATTGAGTTTTTAAGAATTTTTCATGGCCAAGAGCATCCTCCACATAGTTTAATTCCTTTGGACTCATCAAAATCACCTCCAGGAATAGTATGAGAAGCTTTCCGGTTTCATATGAGTGGAAGTACATGGAATCTTTGTAGTAAAATGTATGGATTTCATAGACGAATCCCATGAGATGTCTGTGAACGAAAGACAAATGTATTTTTCTCGCGAATGGGTATTGATTTTTTTGTCAATATGAGATAGGATAATCAAATGAAAAATCAAATAATTCAATGAGGAGAAAACAATGATGGAAAAAAAGCTGCGGGTTGGCGTACTTGGCGCTACTGGAATGGTAGGACAGAGATTTATTACTCTTTTGGAAAATCATCCCTGGTTTGAGGTGGTGGCTGTGGCTGCAAGCCCTCGTTCTGCAGGAAGGACCTACGAGGAGGCAGTGGGAGACCGGTGGAAGATGGATACTCCCATGCCAGAGACTGTGAAAAGACAGATTGTGATGAATGTCAATGAGGTGGAGAAGTTTTCTGAACAGGTGGATCTGGTCTTCAGCGCAGTGGACATGAGCAAGGATGAGATTCGTGCCATTGAGGAAGCTTATGCCAAAGCAGAGGTTCCTGTGGTTTCCAATAACAGCGCCCATCGGTGGACGCCAGATGTGCCTATGGTGATTCCAGAGATAAATCCAGAACATTTTCAGGTGATTGAATTTCAGAGAAAACGGCTGGGAACCAAAAGAGGGTTTATCGCTGTCAAACCAAACTGTTCCATACAGAGCTATGCGCCGGTTCTGACTGCCTGGAGGGAGTTTGAGCCTTATGAGGTGGTTGCCACTACTTATCAGGCCATTTCCGGGGCAGGAAAGACCTTTAAAGACTGGCCGGAGATGATAGGCAATATTATTCCCTATATTGGCGGCGAGGAGGAGAAAAGCGAACAGGAGCCATTGCGGCTGTGGGGAAGGATCGAGAATGGCGCAATCGTCAAGGCTGCTGGACCGATTATTACCTGCCAGTGTATCCGGGTGCCGGTTCTCAATGGCCATACGGCTGCGGTATTTGTGAAATTCCGCAATAAACCGTCCAAAGAAGAATTGATTGAGCGGATGGTTCATTTTAAGGGGCTTCCTCAGGATTTAAAGCTGCCCAGCGCTCCCAGGCAGTTTATTCAGTATCTGGAGGAGGACAACCGGCCTCAGGTTTCTCTGGATGTAGATTTTGAAAATGGAATGGGAATCTCTGTAGGACGTCTTCGGGAGGACACAGTATATGACTATAAGTTTGTAGGATTATCCCATAACACCCTGCGGGGAGCAGCAGGGGGAGCTGTTCTCTGTGCGGAGCTTCTGACTGCTCAGGGATATATTCAGGCAAAGAAAGAAAGATAACAGAACATTACAGGTAAGGCATCTGTGGCTGCAGTGTCAAAATGTATTCTATTCTGGCATTGGCAGCCACGGAAGCTGAAAACAGCTTTTCAGCTTTTATAACCTGGAAAAACGGTTATCTTGTAGTCTTAATATTCTTCAGCTCATCAAATACCACATCATTCAGTACTTTAATGTAAGTTCCCTTCATTCCAGAAGAACGGGATTCAATCACACCTGCACTTTCAAACTTGCGGAGGGCATTCACAATCACAGAGCGGGTGATTCCTACCCGGTCAGCAATCTTGCTGGCCACAAGAATTCCCTCATTGCCTTCCAGCTCCTCAAATATGTGGGTGATGGCATCCAATTCGGAAAAGGATAATGTGCTGATCGCTGATTTTACAATCTGGACCTTTCGGGTCTCCTCTGCATTCTCCTCATTGACGGACCGCATCATCTCTAATCCGACCACTGTGGTTCCGTATTCGCTTAAAATAATGTCATCAATATTATATTGCTCGTCGCATTTGTAGATAAACAAGGTTCCCAGGCGTTCCCCTGCAATATCAATAGGAGTAATAATCGCCTGATATTTTTTGACATTTTCTTCTGCAAAACCTAAAGTGGCCAGATTCACATTCTCTTTGGTGGAAAGAATACTCAAAAGCCGTTCATTCAGCAGGTGATCCACAAAGCCGCCCACCTGATCTTCAATCAGCTCTTCAATCTCATCCACTCCCGGACAGATTCCCACTCCCAGAACCTTTCCCTTTTTACTGAATACAAGAATATTGGAAAGCAGGATGTCACTTAAAACCTTGCAAATATCATTGAAAACTACCTTCTGTGAATTGTTGTTGTGCAATAACTTGTTGATTTTTCTCGTCTTATCCAGCAATTGTACACTCATTTCGAAAAACCTCCTCAGCTTGTGGTTATTCCGTACAGCATCATTGATAAGCTGCTGTACGGAAAAGGTTATTTCCAAATTAAATTTTAACACGATTTTTCAGTAATAACAATAGTTTTTCGAAATTTTTTGACTTTTTTCTATTTTGATTTTATATTCATACTATACCCGCATTGTTCTCCTGCGCACACCAGTTTGCTTCCCCGCTCTACCATATAGCTTCCGCATTTGGGACATTTTTCCAGAGATGGCTTTTGCCAGGACATGAAATCGCAGTCCGGATTTTTTTCACAGCCATAAAATCTGCGTCCTTTTTTTGTCTTTTTAATCACCACTTCACTGCCGCATTTGGGGCAGGGGACTCCGATTTTTTCCAGATAAGGTTTGGTGTTTTTGCATTCCGGAAAGCCGGGACAGGCCAGAA
Organism: uncultured Clostridiaceae bacterium; assembly: GCA_949948825.1. Lineage (GTDB taxonomy): Bacteria > Bacillota > Clostridia > Lachnospirales > Lachnospiraceae > Brotaphodocola. The sequence goes on along the minus strand of CATLIJ010000073.1, from coordinate 4,028 downwards.
ACTTTCCGTGCGGCCCGTATTTAATTACCATATTGCGGCCGCACAGGTCGCAGACCACATCTGTCACTTCATCTGCAATCTTAATGGATTCCAAAGTTGTCTGTGCTGTTTTTACAGCTTCGTCCAGGTCCGGATAAAAATTTTCCACCACGGTTTTCCACTTGACAGAACCATCCCCTACCTTATCCAACAGCATCTCCATATTGGCAGTAAAGCTTGTGTCCACAATGCTGGGGAAACACTGCTTCATAATGCCGTTGACTGCTTCTCCCAATTCGGTCACGTAAAGATTCTTATTTTCTTTTGTCACATAGCGCCGTGCCAGAATCGTAGTGATGGTGGGAGCGTAGGTGCTGGGCCTTCCGATTCCCTGTTCCTCCAAAGCTTTTACCAGAGAAGCTTCTGTATAATGGGCCGGAGGCTGAGTAAAATGCTGGGAGGGAATAAGTTCACATAATTCCAGAGGGGTTCCCTTTTCCAGCTTGCCAAGAAGAGTATTGGTCTCTTCTTTGTCATCCTCCTGCACATAGACCGACATAAATCCATCAAAAGCCAGCTTGGAGGCAGATAAGGTGAAGAGGTATTCTCCAGCCTCGATTCTTACAGATGTGGTTTCATATACTGCCGGCTGCATGCGGCTGGCGGCAAAGCGTTTCCAAATCAGCTGATACAGACGGAACAAATCTCTTTGTAAGGAATCCTTGACCTTTGCCGGGGTGAGCGTGATGTCCGTGGGACGGATGGCTTCATGGGCATCCTGAATTTTTCCGGTGTTTTTGCGGGCATATTCACTTTTCAGCACATAGTCTGCGCCATAGGTTTCCTCAATGTATTTTCTGGCAGCAGCATCTGCCTCATCTGCAATACGGGTAGAATCAGTACGAAGATAGGTGATCAGTCCAATGGTTCCGTGGCCTTCAATATCAACTCCTTCATATAACTGCTGTGCCAGACGCATGGTTTTCTGAGTGGAGAAGTTGAGTACCTTGGAGGCTTCCTGCTGAAGCGTGCTGGTGGTAAAGGGGATGGGCGGTTTTTTTGTCCGTTCGCCGTTTTTTACCTCCTCCACAGTAAAGGTCTGGTTTTCCAGTCCTGCCAAAATCTGCTCCAGCTCTTCTTTGTTGTGAATTGCAATTTTTTCATGGCGCGTTCCATAGAATTTTGCCTTCAAAGGCTTGCGGGCTCCTGACTGTTTTAAATCTGCCTCCAGATTCCAGTATTCTTCCGGAACAAATGCCCCAATCTCATCCTCCCGGTCACAAATCATACGGAGAGCCACAGACTGAACCCTTCCGGCGCTCAAGCCCCGTTTCACCTTAGCCCACAGAAGAGGGCTGATGCTGTAGCCCACCATTCGATCCAGCATTCTTCTGGCCTGTTGGGCATTTACCAAATCCATATCAATGTTTCTGGGATTTTTCAGGGAATTTTTCACTGCTGTTTTTGTTATTTCATTGAAACTGACCCGATACATTTTTTTATCATCCAGTTCATCCAGCTTCAGCGCTTTCATCAAATGCCAGGAAATCGCTTCTCCTTCCCGGTCAGGGTCTGTTGCCAGATAGATCTTGTCTGCTTTTTTTACTTCCTTGCGAAGTTTGGAAAGCACATCTCCCTTTCCCCGGATCGTGATGTATTTGGGCTCATAATCATGTTCCACGTCAATGCCCAGAGAACTTTTCGGAAGATCCCGTACATGTCCGTTGGAAGCGTCCACTTCATAATTGGATCCCAAGAATTTCCGGATGGTTTTCACCTTTGCTGGTGACTCCACAATAACTAAACTTTTCGCCATGATTTGCTCCTACATTTCACAGTTTTTTTCCATAATAATGATTCGCCGAACGAAAGACATATCCCCCAAGCTCTAATTCCAGCAAAATGCTCATACATTCGCTGATGGTTAAACCGCAGCTGTCTATGATATCATCCAAATGTTTCGGTTTGAAATCTAGGCAACTATACACCATTTTTTCTTTCTTTGCAAGACTATTTGCATTTTTTTCATGAAGAATTAATTGTTTGTTGTACTTTATCCCTAAATATTCCAGAATATCTCCCGGCGAAATTGCCATATGAGCCCCCTGCTGAATCAGCTGGTTGCATCCAACGCTTAAGTAGTCTGTGACCCGGCCCGGAACAGCGAAAATATCTCGTCCCTGTTCCAGACCGGTCTCTGCTGTAATCAGGGAACCGCTTTTTGTCTTGGCCTCCACCACCAGGACTACATCTGACAAGCCGCTGATAATCCGGTTGCGCATGGGGAAATTTCGTGGGATTGGACTGGTTTTTAAAGGAAATTCTGAAACGATTCCTCCGGTGCGGATTATGGATTCATATAAAGGGTAATTGGAGGCAGGATAACAGATATCCACTCCACACCCCAGCACGCCAAAGGTTGCGCCAGGAGCTTTTAAGGCGCCTTGATGAGAAGCGCTGTCAATCCCAAGAGCCAGACCGCTGATAATCTGAACCTTTTCGTTGGCCAGAACACGGGCAAATTCCCAGGCCAGCTGTTCTCCGTAGGAAGAGCATCCACGGGCGCCTACAATGGCAACAGCAGGACATTCTTCGGTTGGAAGACGGCCCTTGACAAAAAGTCCCATGGGATAGTCAGCCATATCAAAAAGGCGTTTCGGATAATCCCCATCAAAGGGAGTGACAAAACGGATCTGACGTTGGGATAATTTCATATACTCCTCTCTGCAAAGGAAAAATTGGCTGCGCCATTCTTTCAAAGCTTTTTTCAGAGAGACTTTTATACCGCTTTTAGTTGGAAAGCTTATTTCTTCCATATTATATATTGTCTCAAAGCTGTGAAAATGCTCATATAATTTACGGATGGAAACCGCTCCCAGGTGAGGGCAGCAGCAGAGCCAATATAAATATTCTTTCTCTTTTTCTGTCATGATACCTCTTTTCCCCAGTACTTTTCTTCCAGGTCCCTGTAACTGATTGCTTCACAGAGATGATGTCTGGATATGTTTCTTTGCCCGTCCAGGTCCGCAATGGTGCGGGCCACTTTAAGAATCTTGTGGCAGCTGCGGGCGCTGAGCCTTCTGGCCTGATAGGCTTTATGGAGCAGTTCTTCTTCCTCTGGTCCAAGAGCGCAGTACTGCCTGACCTGTCGGTTGCCCATCTCACTGTTAAAAAATATGCTGCTTCCGGAAAAACGTTCCTTTTGAAGCTTCCGGGCTTGTTCTACTCGTTCTCTGATTTGAGCAGAGGATTCATTTTCTTCCTCCCTTCCCCGTATATCTCCATAAGAAACCGGAGCTGCCTCCACACAGATGTCAATACGCTCCAAAAGAGGTCTGGAGATCTTTCCCAGGTACCGTCTCACCTGCTGTTCATTGCAAAAACAGCGGTTCCGATCCGGATAAAAGCCGCAGGGACAGGGATTCATGGCTGCAGCCAGAAGCACATTGGCAGGAAATACATAGCTTCCATTGACACGGGAGATAGTCACTTGGCGTTCCTCCAGGGGCTGGCGCAGAATCTCCAGCGCTTCCCGGCGGAACTCAGGAAGCTCGTCTAAAAATAAGACGCCTCTGGAGGCAAGGGAGATTTCTCCTGGCTTTGGATATTTTCCGCCTCCGGCCATGGCATAAGGGCTGATGGTATGATGAGGAGACCGAAAAGGTCTTTTGCCAAGCAGGGCTTTTCCCGGAGGCAGCATGCCGCAAATACTGTAAATCTTGGAAATCTCCAGCTGTTCTTCCCTGGAAAGAGCGGGCATTATGGTGGAAATCCTCTGTGCAATCATACTTTTCCCGCTTCCCGGCGGTCCCATATAGAGGATGTTATGTCTTCCTGCCACAGCCACCTCAGTAGCTCTGCGTGCCAGCCTTTGCCCATTTACTTCACTGAAATCAACTGAAGTTTCCGTACTTTCCTCCAGCATGTTCCAGGCAGAAGGATCTTCTTTTTGAATGGCTTCCGGGCTTCTCAAAAGCTCCATAACCTGCCTTAAATGATTAACCTTTATGATTTCCATATGTCCTGCGGCCATTCCTTCTGCTATGTTC
>CATLIJ010000072.1 GCA_949948825.1 uncultured Clostridiaceae bacterium | reverse complement strand
ATCCACCTGCTTTGCCAGCTTCAGAGCCAAAGCAAAGGCATTGGGATCTTCCGGATTGGGATAGCTGACTGTAGGAAAATCTCCATCCGGCAGCTCCTGCTCCGGCACCACAGTAACCTGTTCAAAGCCCAGCTCCTGCAAAATACGCCGCACAGGCAGATTTCCCGTGCCATGAAGGGGCGTATAGACTATTTTAAGGTTTTTTCCCTGTTCCCGGACCATCTCTGGATGGATCACCAGCTTTTTCAGCTCTTCCATGTAGCGATTGTCTATTTCTTCTCCAATCACCTGATACAGGCCCTGAGCTTTGGCTGTCTCCATATCCATGGTACGGGCCTGACCATAATCAGTAATGGCATTCACTTCCTGAATAATCTCCTTGTCCCTAGGGGCCGTAATCTGAGCGCCGTCCTCCCAGTAAACCTTGTATCCGTTATACTCCGGCGGATTGTGGCTGGCTGTCACCACAATTCCCGCAATGCATCCCAGCTCCCGCAGGGCAAAGGACAGCTCCGGCGTGGGCCTCAGTGAGTCAAACACATAAGCCCGGATTTTGTTGGCTGCCAGACAAAGCGCCGCCTCTCTGGCAAACTCCGGAGACATCCGGCGGGAATCGAAGGCAATGGCTACCCCTTTTTGCTTATCTTCTCCCTGCTTTAAAATGTAATTAGCCAGCCCCTGAGTGGCTTTCCTCACCGTATAAAGGTTCATCCGGTTGGTTCCTGCCCCCAGGACACCTCTTAAACCGCCAGTTCCAAATTCCAGTTCCCGGTAAAAGCGGTCTGCGATTTCATCATCCTTTCCTTCCAGTCCTCTCAATTCCTCTTTTGTCTGTTCATCAAAAACATCTGATTCCAGCCAAAGCTTATACCTCTCTGCTGTTTCCCTTGTCCATTCACCCATGTTCTCTGGTTCTCCTCTTTTTATTTTCTCTCCAAAAACTCCCGGTTCCTCCGTATCATCTCCACCCGCTGCCTTACACAGTCTGCGCTTCTTCCCGGATCTTTTGGCGTGTGGAACACATAATCCACCAGCCGCTCCAGCGTGGTCTCTGCCACATGGACCCGCGTATCCGAAGAAGCATAATAGATAAGCACCTGTCCGTTCTCCCGGACAACCGCGCCATTGGTAAACACAACATTGGAAACATCTCCCACCCTTTCCTCTTCCCTGGGAGCAATCAAAAATCCGGACGGCTCTGCAATCACCCTCTCCGGATGCTCCAGATCCGTGGCAAAGCAATAGATCACATACCGAAGTCCTGCCGCTGTATTCCGCACTCCATGGGCAATGTGAATCCATCCTTTCTCCGTGCGGATGGGTACAGCGCCGGCCCCGTTCTTTGACTCGGTAATCGTATGATATTTCCGCAGGCTGGTCATCATCTCCTCATCCACCACCGGATGGGTAATATCCTCACACAATCCAAAGCCTACCCCGCCGCCGCTTCCGGTATCAATAAAATCATCCATGGGTCTGGTATAAAAGCCGTATTTTCCATTTACAAACTCTGGATGGAGCACCACATTTCTCTGCTGCGGAGAGCGCAGCGTCTTCAGGTTGGGAAGCCGCTCCCAGTTCTTCAGATCCTTTGTCCGCACAATCCCTGCCGCCGCCACTGCTGCTGACAGATCTTTTACCGAAGTATCCTTGCTTTCCGAGCAGAATACTCCGTAAATATATCCATCCTCATGCTTTGTCAGACGCATATCATATACATTGGTCTCTTCCGGACAGGTATCTGGCAGTATCACAGGTTCATCCCAAAAACGGAATCCGTCCACTCCGCTTTCACTTTCTGCCACCGCAAAAAATGACTTCCGGTCATTGCCTTCTACCCGCACTACCAGGCAGACTTTTCCATCCAGCTCAATTGCTCCTGCGTTCATCACCGCATTCACCCCAAGCCGTTCCATAAAAAACGGATTGGTTTCCGGATTCAGGTCATATTTCCACTCCACCGGAATGTGTTCTCTGGTCAGCACCGGTTCCACATACCGGTCATAAATTCCATTATAAAAATTTGATTTGTGATTCTTTTTTCCAATCAGCTTTTCCAGCTTTTCTTTTTCTTCTCTATATTTTTCCAGCATTCTTTCACCTCATTCTGCTTTCAATCTGTTCTTTGCAATCATCCGGCCAAGCTTTTCTATCCACGCTTAAGAGCGTCCCTCCTCCGTATCACTTCCATACACATTCTTCCGTTATGATAAGGACATTTCCACGGTTCTACAATCGGCTCTCCCTCAATGGGCTTACCGATTTCATCTACCCGCCAGTACCACTCAGAACCCTCTCTCTTATCCAGGATCACCTGGCAGATATAGTTCCATATATCCTTTGCCCCCTCCAGGAAATAGGTTTTCTTTGGCATTCTTTCCCAGGCATTAATAAAACCAACCACAGCTTCTGCCTGAACCCACCAGACCCGGTCTGTCTGGTCAATTCCGTTTTCACATTCATTCATAATGCTGTGGTTCCGGTAAGCCCGCTCATAGATTTCCTCTGCCAGGGCCTCAATAACAGGCCCCATTTTCTCTTGGTATGTCTGGTCTCCAAGAACCTGACACCCACGGTCCAACAGCCAGGAAGTCTCAATATCATGTCCATAGGAATGAAGGTCAATGAGGGAGTTCCAATCTTTGTCAAAAAACACCTCCTGACGCCGTTTCTCCGGATAATACACTTTTTTCTCAAAAACGTCCAGGATCTCCCGCATTTGATCCGCCACGGTTTCCCGGCGGCTTACCCGGTACAGCTCCGTATAAGCTTCAAATACATGAAGGAGCGTATTCATCGTGCGGGCGGCCATCACTCCGTTTTCTGACAGCTTCTCATTGGACATTGGCCGGAACTCCCGGTCAAATGCCTCCCCGTATCCGCCTTTGTCCCGGCAGCAGCTTTCGATCCGTTCATACAAATCATAAGCCAATTCCAAAGCTTCCGCTTTTTTGCCGGCCGCATAATAGGACGACAGGGCATACACGGCAAATGCTTGATTATAGGTATGCTTTGTCTCATCCAAAGGCTTTCCGTCATAGGTCAGAGACCAGTACACGCCGCCGTATTTTCCGTCCACACAGAAATCCCGCAGAAACACAAACGCGTGATCCGCATATTTCAGCAAATCCGGATCGCCTAAGGTAAGAAACGCGTTGGAAAAAAACCACAAAATTCTGCTGTTTAAAATTACGCCTTTTTCCGCCTGCTGGTTCACCTTTAAATCATATCCCATATATCCGTAAAATCCGCCATACTGCCAATCTGCCAGCTTCTCCCAAAAAGGGATCAGCTTTTCCCGCAAATGTTTTTCAATCTCCTGTACCATGTTACTCCTTTCCTAACTTTTCCTCCTGCACTCTTCCTGACCCGTTCCGTCTTATTTCTTTTTAGGGTCTTTTTGCCAATCCTCATTTCTTTGGACTGCTTCTCCCCAAAATCTACCGTATCCCGATTTCCCTGTCACTTTCCGTTAATCTGCTGTGTTCCTTGATATAAGCGCTTATCTCATCTGCTCTGGTAAACGCCAATCCAATATAGCTGTCTGCCGCTCCATAATAAATGGCAATCCGTCCATCTTCTGGGTCACAGATGGTTGCACAGGGGAAACACACATTGGGAACAAATCCACGTTCCTCATACCATTCTTCTGGCGTGAGAAGGAAATTTTCACACCGATATTTTACCACAGACGGATGATCCAAATCCAGTATAGCGCCTCCAATGCTGTAAACATATCCATTGCAGGTTCCGGTTACGCCGTGGTAGAACAGCAGCCAGCCTTCATCTGTCTCTATGGGAGCGGCTCCTCCGCCGATTTTAAGCACCTGCCACCATTCCTGCCCTTTTCCCATCACATGGCGATGCTTTCCCCAATACACCAAATCCGGGCTTTCGCTTAAGAAAATGTCTCCAAAAGGCGTGTGGCCGCTGTCACTGGGCCGGGACAGCATCATAAAATTCCCGTTTACCTTTCTTGGGAACAGCACTGCATTCCGGTTAAATGGAACAAACGGATTCTCCAAACGCTCAAACCGTTTGAAATCCTTTGTTTTTGCCATTCCGATGGCCGCCCCATAAAAGTCCTGACACCAAATCACATAATAAGTATCCTCTACCTTTACCAGACGCGGGTCATAGGCATATTTCGGCATAAACTCCTGGCCGTTTTCGTCTACAAAATGAATCTTTTCCTCCTCAAAGTCCCAATGGATTCCATCCTCGCTTCTTCCCAAATAAATATAAGGAACCCCATTCACCTGCTCGCCGCGGAACACTCCGATAAATCTGTCTTCAAAGGGAACCACCGCCGAATTAAAGATTCTGCTGACCCCTTTTACCGGATTTCTCCCGATAATCGGGTTTTCTTTGTATCTCCACACCGGGGCATCCATTGACTTCTTTTCCGGTTCCTGCCATGGCATATTTTTGACTGCCGGCGCAATAATCTTCATCTTTCTATCCTCCTAAAATTCATTTTTTAAGTAACAGTTCAGACGGCGGGGAATCTGACATGAATTTTGGGCGTCAAGCTTGCTTGTAAGCCAAAATTCATGTCAGATTTCACATCGGATGGACATCCGATGCATCTTGTCCGTCAAAGACGGGCAAGATGATGCCCCGTCTGAACTGTTACTTTTTTAATGCGTGCAAATGGATCATCACACTTGTAAAATCGCCTTCCATCCTGGGAATCAGAAGTCCTCCATACATCAAAAGACTTCCTTTATAAACCTTTCCGGTAAATGTCTCCCCGGACCCGGTCTTATTTTGGCGGATCTGTTCCAGCTGATAACGGACTTCTGGATTCAAACCTTTCAAAAGAATTTTCCTGCTGTGCCAGTTGGGCTGTGCCAGCACCTGTATATAGGTGAAAAGAGCTTCTGTCTTGTCTTTGGAAACCACCTGCCAGCTGTCATACCTGTGATTTTCCTGCCAGGATGCAATCCGGTAATAATCTCCTTCCTGGATTAAAGGCTGGAACCGATGGACCATTTTCACCTGTTCCTCCACCATCTGTTTTTCTTCTTCAGACAATTTGGTGATATCCAGCTCATAACCAAAAGTTCCTGCCATGGCCACATGGCCGCGGGTCTCAAAGGGTGTCACCCTTCCTACAATATGATTGGGGCAGGCACTTACATGAGCGCCTATAGTTCCAAGCGGATATAAAAGGGACGTTCCCTCCTGAATTGCCAGACGCTCAATGGCATCTGTATCATCTGAGCACCAGATCTGAGGGCTGTAATACAGCATTCCCGGATCAAACCGTGCTCCGCCGCTGGCACAGTTCTCCAGCAAAAGTTCTGGAAATTCCCTGGTCAGCCGCTCCTGAAGTTCATATACTCCCAGTATGTACCGGTGAAACAGCTCCCCCTGATGTTCTTTTCCCAAATAAGCGCTGCCTATATCAGACATCTGCCGGTTCATATCCCACTTTACATAAGAAATCGGAGCACTCCGAAGAATCCGGGCAACCGATTCATATACATAGTCCACTACCTCCGGACGGGACAAATCCAACACATACTGGGCTCTGCTCTGTACTGGTTCCCTTTCCGGAATCCGGACTGCCCAATCCGGATGAGTCCGGTATAAATTGGAATCCGGCGAAACCATCTCCGGCTCAAACCAGATGCCAAATTCCATTCCCAACGCTCTTACCTGCTGTACCAGATAGTTCAGTCCCCCTGGCAGCTTTTTCTCATTGACCTGCCAGTCTCCCAATGAGCCTTCGTCGGTATTCCGTTCTCCAAACCAGCCGTCATCCATCACCAGCATCTCTATGCCCCGTTTTTTCGCCTCTCTGGCTATTTCCAGAAGCTTCTCCGTATCAAAATTAAAATAGGTTGCTTCCCAGTTGTTAATAAGTATGGGGCGTTTCTTGTGCAGGTAAGAGCTGCGAATCAGGTGCCTCCGGTACAGATCATGGAAAATATGGGTCATTTTTCCTAATCCCTGGTCCGAATACACACACACCACCTCCGGGGTGACAAACGTATCTCCTGGATTTAATACCCACTCAAATCCTTCCGGATGAATCCCCATCAAGAGACGTACACTTCCAAACTGGCTCATCTCAGCCTCTGCAAGAAAGTTCCCCGAATACACAAAATGCATGGCATAAACCTCACCCTGATCCTGTCCTGCATTCCGGCTCATCACAGCCAGAAACGGGTGATCCTGATGTCCGGACTCTCCGCGGAAGGAGGACACGATCTGTTTTCCAAAAGCCAGAGGGCGGCGGACCATATGACGTTCTCTGGCCCAGGAACCGCCAAGAGTCAGCAAATCTCCCTCTTCCATGTCCATGTCCAGACAGGCAGTAAGAACCCGCTCCAAATACATAGGATTCTTTCCCTCATTCACCAGCTCTGTACTCCGTATCACAACTGAGCTGTCCTCAAACACACTATATCTTAAAATTACCTTCAGACCCAGCACTTCATCCCGGCAAATTAACTCCAAAGTCATCCCGCTTCCATTGTCATCCTCTCTGCAGAATGTGGCCGGCATTCCCGGCAGCTCTGGCTTTCCCCTGAAAATCCGATAATCCTCATAGTGCAGTTCGCATCCCCGAAATCCATTGCTGCTTCGGACATTCAGACAGCTGTCCCGGTAATCTCCCATTCCCCACGTAGAATACTCTGCCGGAAATGCATCTGCAAAGGAACATTTCTCCCTCAGATTGCTGGACGGAACAAAAGGCGCTTCTTCTGTCCTCATCAGATAACCGCACTGGCTGTCTTTGATCTTTCTTCCATAATATACATGACCAATGTATTTTCCATCTGCTATTCCAATCACATATTCGGTATCGCCAGCTGTCAGCCGAAATAACCCCTCATCCTTCAGATACTCAATTTCCATTCCTTATCCCCTCCTGAAAACGAATATTCTCATATTTCCATTCATCATAAAACAAAAACTCCTGACTTTCTTTTGTTTAATTTAATTATAATATTAATCTTGTTTAATTTCAATAGCAAAGCATGTTATTTTTCAATTTCGTCAAATTAGCACTGTTGAGTCTTATTTTTTTATCTATTATCACGATATTTTCCTGCTTATTTTTCTATTTCAACTTAATGATTCGCTTAAATTAAATTAATTTTATTTCGTTGATTTGCGTTGTTACCGTATTTCCAACAGAAATCCGTTAATCCACTTTTAATACAAAGATAAGGAATCTGACATGAATTTTGGGCTTACAAGCGAGCTTGTAAGCCCAATTCATGCCATATTTTACATCAGACGGGCGCCCCGGCTTTTGTCCGTCATAGACAGGCAAGATTCCCTGTCTGAACCGTTACAATTTCCCAACGGTTCTTTCACACCGGAGCAGATATAAGTTGACAGGTTTTATGGTCTTTTTTGTTTCTTTTTTACTGCATTCCATCCCGCCAGAAGAACAGCAGCTGCCCCGCACACTCCCAGCACGGGCAGCCATGGCAGGGTTTCGTCTGGTTTTGTACTTCCTGCCTGCTCCATGGTTTCCTGCCCCTCCAAATTGCTGTCTGGCTGAGGCGCTTTTTGTTCTCCTCCTTCCAGCTTCTGGAAGACCGCATGCCCTTCCTCTGCAGTTACGGCGCGGATGTCATCATAATAAATAACGCCTTTTACAATTCCCTCTGAAAACTGAGAAGAATCCTGAATCGCATTCACCCATAATCCAAAAGAGGAAATCTCTCCTGCATGACCAGTCAGTCCTCCTTTTGGGTGTCCGGCTGTATCCCGCTCACAAAATTCTGCAAACGGAATCGTCACCAACATGGGAGAGACAGAATCCTGGTATTCTTCATATTCATTTAAATACGCCTCATACGTCACTCCTGCCGCCTGAATCTGTACCACTACCTTCTGGTTATTTCCATCCGGAACCGTATAAAAGCTCAGTGCATTCCATTCCGACCAGTCGGTTTCTCTTGCAGTTGTCACTCCTGCCCAGCCATCCGGCCCTTCTTCATAGGAAAGTCCCAGTCCGAATCTGCCTTCTCCAGCTCCTGTATCTTCGCTTAGGGACAAAGCCACTTTACAGCCAGCCGCCTTATTGACTGCCCATTCTCTGGCAAGCAGGTCCACGTCGCCGCCATAATCCTCAAAATTATCTACTTCCCAGTTCTCCCTTACTGGCTCCGGAATATTAAAAATAGTCTTAATTGTGTCGCACACCTGTCCGTCTATCACCAGATCCGTCTCTCCCGAAGCTGCTCCCAAATCCAAAAGCTCTTTTTCTGACAAAATCCATCCATAATGGCCTGCTCCATCGGTTTCTGCAAGGATTTCCCGCTCCTGCTCCCCTGCATGAAACACAAATTTTACATCCAGGCGTTTCTGACTGTTGGACAGCAATTCAGAGGAAACTTTTGCCCAAAAATGGGTTTCTCCCAAAATTCGTTTTCCAGAAGACGGAATTACAAAATAGGAAGCGGTTCCTCTGGCCTGCCTTGGCTCTGCTGCTGGAATCAACTTCAGCACATCCTTCTGTGTCTCTGCAAAGATTGTTCTTTTGTCATTATAAAATTTCAGAAACGAATCCAGAAGTTCATGTCCATGAAGGCTACCATCCTGATTTCGTTCTGTGACATATGGTGTATAAAAGCCGTCTGTCTGTGAAAAATTGGACCACAGCAGGAAATAAGACGCTTCCGATTCTGATACCAGATCCAAAATCTCCTGATACCATTGGGAATCCTGATTTCCAGTACGGTAAAGGGCGGTCTGGCTGTCCCCTTCTGCCGGAGTATCCGTTGCCATGCCGGTTTCTGTGACTGCTGCCAGCTTTCCATTCTCTTTTGCAAATGCAGTTACCAGATCCAGACGCTCCTTAAACTGTTTCAGCCACACAGAATTATCTGCAGGCGGCTGGGAATTGTACATATCAAAGCCCACCAAATCCACATAGGCATTTCCCGGATACCGGATTCCATACTCTTCTATCGTCTCCGGCTCACTTCCTGGACTGTACACGTACAGGAAATTGTGAATTTCTCTTTCATCTCTCAAATATTCCACAGTATAGCGATATACATTCCGGTAAGCAGCTGGATCGCAAAACGCTTCTCCCCACCAGAACCAGCTTCCTGTATTTTCATGGAACGGCCGAAACAAAATGGCTCCATTTACCTGACTGGCATAATCTGCAATCATGTCCAAATAGGCATTATATGGTTCATTATATTTGCCTCCCGGCAAAATCTCATTTATCGTATCTCCTGTTACCACATTGGGGGAATATCCGCTGAAATCATATTTTCCATAAACCGGGTCCCGTTCCGGGTCATAGTCTTCCCGCTCTTTTACAATAGAGAAATTCGGCATGTGGCAGGACATGGTAATAATCGCTCCCTGCTCAATAGCCTCATTCGTAATCTGCGCCGCTGCTTTTACGTTGGCAGCTGCCTCGCCCAATTGTTCTATATCAATCTGTCTGCCCATTGAGTCAGAAGAACCGCTGCACCGTTCCTGATTATATCGCTTTGCACTGTACTCATCGCCTGTAAGGCTTAAGGTGTCAATCCCTACAATCCCTGCAATGGAACCCGTCACATCTGCTGTGTCAGAATCTGTAAGCCCGTTTTTCTCATCTGGCCTGGTTCCTGCTTTATGCCATATGTCATTTTGATGACCGTAAATCACACCTTTTGTCTGTCCCACTGCACTTAAGTAAGCATAAATCTGGCGCACACTTTCAGATGCCTGACTGTCCGCCAAATACACCTGCTCTAAAAGACTGCTTTCCTGTTTTTCGTTCCCCTCTGCCAAAATCAGCCTTCCCCCATCCAGGGAAAGGCTGGTCTCTTTTTGCACTGGAACGGTCGAATCAACAGAAAAATCTTTCGGATTTTCCTGGGAGGCAGGCGCTGCAAATGCAGCGCCTGTCAGGTTTCCCAGCAGAAAATTCTTCAGGGGGACAGCCAACACCGCGGCAAGAGCCGCCATATAAAGCCGTTTCCAACTCTGTTTCTTCATCATTCCTTTTCTTTAATCCTCCTGTTCTTCATCACGGTAAACAATCCTGCCTGTTTGCCTGTTCATCCTTCTTCCATTTCTGCCGGAACATCCTCGTCTTCCCAGGGCTTTGAATCAGGCTCTGTTTCTTCCAGTTCACCGGATTTGTTCTCTGTTTTCTCCGGTTCTTCCGGTACTGCCGCTTCCTCTTTTGGCAGCTCCGGCTCTGTATCTGATTCCTCTTTTGCCTTTTGTGCTGATTCTCCTTCTGACTTCTTTTTGGAATCTTTATCTTTTCCGTCAGAAGCTTCCTCTT
>CATLIJ010000071.1 GCA_949948825.1 uncultured Clostridiaceae bacterium | reverse complement strand
GGTGGGAATTCATGCATGGGAAAAGAAAAATGTTACCATTGAGGCAGGCGGCCGTCTGACCGGCACAGAGGGCGGAGGAATCCGGCTTGCGGCACAGGTCAATATCACAGGAGCAGGGGGCAGATTCAGCGACCAGGGAAAGAAATTGGAAGCAAATGACACAATAGTTGTGGGAACTGCAGATACTCCTGCAGCAGACAATCAGCTGACAGCTGGTGATTATATGTGGAATGGAACCTGCTTTTACAAGGCAGAGCCAGAACCTCTTCCCGATACAGGAGTAAAGGACGGCGTTCTGATTCTTTCCAATGATGCGCTTGAGAACCGGGATCAGGGATGGAACTGGGCTCCTGGAGAGACGTCCGGAACCCTGAACATTAACACCCGCTTTAAAGAGATTAAGCAAATCCGGTTTGTCAACAATAAACCAGCGGTTCTGAAGATAAATGGAGATATCACTCTTATGCCGGATGCAGGAAAAGATGCGGTTTATTCTTCCGCAGGCTTGACCATTCGGGCGGATGAGGCATATACTCTGACAGTCAACGGCTCAATTTATGCCAAGGGCGGCATCACTGTGATTAATAAAACCCATTTGAATCTGTCTGCCGCTTCACCAGAGGCAGTTTTGAATGCAGAAGGCAGCATTATGATTGAAGATCAGACCATGGTTACTGTGACCAACAAGGGAACTGGTTCTGCTTTATATGCCGGAGAGAGCATTACAGTTAAGGATGCAGCGGAGCTGAATGCTTCTGCCAAAGGAAGTGGGGCGACAGTGAGAGCTGGAGGACGAATCAGTGTAGGCGGACCCGATGCTTTGGTGACAGCAGTAAATGAAGGCCAGGGCTCTGCTATGAACAAGGCCCCGGATACAGCGTCCTACGAAGCGGTCAGAATCAGCGCCAGTGAATCCTTTGACGGCAAGAACCGGGTAGAGTATAATCCAGAGAATATCCGCCTGTACAAATACCTGAAGATTCGAAAGAACACAGAACTTGGCGACAATGCCACTGTGAAGGAGATTGAAGATGCAGTGGATACTCTCCGGTCCGATGATTTTGATGCAATCAATGATGTGATTGAACAGATTGACCGGCTAAATGAGGCAGATCGGGCAGGCATCAGCTCAAAAACAGTGGAAAAGCTGGATCATATCCTGCAGGAAATCACTGGCATTCAGATCCAAAAGGAGCTGGATGTGGAGCCAGCCAGAGTGGAATTTAACAAGCAGCTTCAAAATGCAGAGATTTTCGGCGCTCTTCTTGCCTCCGGACTGAATGCGGATGATTCTGGCGCAAGGGTTGTATTTACAGTGGTTCAGGTAGAAAAGGAAGAAGATAAGGCAATTGCTTCCTTTGTCTGTTCTCTGACAGTCAATGGAAAGGAAGTGGATTTGAAGCTTCCTGTGACTGTGAAGGTGGAGCTTCCTCCTGAATATTTTCCTGTAAGAGGAGACCGGTTCCGCCGTACCGCAAAGCAGCTTTCTGGAAGAAACATTTTTGCAGCCAGAAGCGTTCGGTCTGCAGACAGCTCCCGTGCTGTAAGCGGGGAAGAGTGGCTGGATTTTGTCTACAATGGAGCAGATAATACAGCGGAGTTCCGGACAGACATTCTTGCAGCCTTCAGCTTAATTCGGGGAGAGGATTATAAGAAGCCTGGAAGCAGCGGCGGGCATAGACCTAGCGGCTCCGGTGGTTCTGGCGGCTCTGGTGGTTCCGGCGGCTCTGGTGGTTCCGGCGGCTCTGGCGGAGCTGGCGGTCCTGGAGGAACCGGGGCCGCTCCAGGCCAGACCATATACCAGGCCCTTGCTGGCGGCAGCTGGATTCAGGATGTTACTGGATGGAAATACCAGTATACTGACCAGAGCTTTGCAAAGGAAGGATGGTTCCAGCTGGAATATGAAGGAAAGACAGAGTGGTATTATTTCCAGCCAGATGGGTACATGGCTACAGGATGGATCTTAAGCGATGGAAAATGGTACTATCTGAATCCCATATCAGACGGGACAAAGGGAAGAATGATGACTGGCTGGCAGCAAATCGATGGAAAATGGTACTATTTTAACGAAAATTCGGACGGAACAAAAGGAGCAAAGCTTACCGATACCTGGATGGGAGAGTATTATATAAATCCAGATGGAGTCCGGGAAGAAGGTAAGAAAAAATAACAGCAAAAAACGTAAGGCTTTCTTGTTTTTCTATTTTGGGAAAACAAGAAAGCCTTATAAAAAACTTGTCAGGCCAGATGATGTTGTTGACAGAAATGAATTTCAGGCATTGGTTCTTTCGGGCAAAGAATCCTGCTCATGGGCCTTTTTATACTGAAGAGGAGTCATTCCATAATTCTCCTTAAAGACCTTAATAAAATACTGCGGAGTGCTGTATCCCAGCTTTTCTGCTATATCCTTTACAGGAAGACCCCGGGCAATCAGCTCTTCCGCCCGTTTCAGCTTCCGGGTTTTAATATACTCCGTATATCCGGTTCCCATGACCTGACGGAACAGCCGGCTGGCGCTGTTGGAACGAATCTGCAGCTGGTCTGCCAGAAAATCCAGAGTAATGTCTTTTTCCAAATGCTCGTCTATGATGTTTAATATTTTCTGGCGCAGGCCTTCATCTACAGACTGGCGTTTCTGATTCATTTGTTTTAGCATGGTCTCACAGATTGAATTGCACCAGGACTGGAACCTGTCAATATTTTCAATCTTTTTGTAATATGCCCGGATATCATACCCAAAGACGCTCCAGGTATCCAGCTGGTTCTGCTGCATGATCCGGTACAGAAGAGACACCAGGTCACGAAGGGTTGCCTGACAATAGTCAATGGTATAATTTCCGCTTTTAAAGGAAGTGATGAGCATCTCAATATGCAGCTTCAGATCCAGGAGATTGGTGCTGTTTATATCTTTTTGAATGGCATCAAACAGCTTTAAATGGCTTCCGTCATTTTTGCGCCTGCTTATATGAAGGAGATCATAGGATAAAAAGCGGTCCTTTGTAAAAATATACTGATAGCGGGCTGCCTCCGCAGCGCAGCGGTAGCTTTCAGCAATTCCACCTTCTTTTACAGATGAGATGCTTCCGGAAATCAGCTGATAATCCTTCAGTCTGGAGTCCATGTCATTGATAAAGTCTGCCCGGACCTGTTCCTGGCATCCCTGGTCAAAGATCAGTACAGCAGCCAGACTCTGTTCATTGGCAGCAGCAAACAACACATTGTAGTCTTTCAGGCCAGCCGGATAATCCTCCTGAAATTCTTCGATTGGAAGGGTATCCACGTCTGCCTGGGGCAGGCTTAACAGAACCACACAGCAACTGTCCATGGTAAGCCAGGGACTGATACAAGGCTCCGGCATTTTGGAGGCCTCCCCAAAGAGCTCTGCCTGGATTGCTTTTTGGAACATCAGTCCCCGGGAAGATTCCACAGCTTCATGGAGTTTAAAGATTTCCTTCTCCAGAATATTCAGGGAGCCGTCAAAGCTTTTGCCGGATTTGCCAATGGGTATGCCAGTGTTTTCTGACAAAACATGGATTCTGCTGTGATAGGCTGAGTGGTTATACCAGGTAATAATCAGGAGCATTATCACATTAAACAAAATGGAAAGCAAAAAATTAAAAAGGAACATATGGCTGATGGAAATATAGTCCTGATAAAAGCTGTCACTGTCAATCGCATAATAATAGCTTAATCCGCTGACTGGAGATGTATTTTGAAAGACCATAAATCCGTCGGACTCCCGAATCTCTGTCGCACCGGACGGAGACAGGGGAGGCGGCAGTTCTCCTTCCCAGGTTCTGCTGTTGTAAAGAAGCTGTCCCTCCCTGGTGGAAATCAGCAGGTTTCCTATAGTCTGATCCATATATTCACTGAAACTGTCCGGATTAATATATGCACACAGGACAATGTCCTTTTCCCAACGGTTCAGCCGGGGGATGCGGTTTATGTAAAGGAGAGCGGGAGCATCGGACAAATAGGTATCCATGGTAATCCAGACACAGTCCTGCTTTTCCCCGGAATTCATGTTCAGGTAAGCAGTGTACCATGGAAGATATCGGTCCAGCTGCTGTTGGTCAGTGGGAAAATGGACATTGTTAAAATGAGTCACAACTGTATTGGTAGCTTCATAATAAATATCCATTCCGGCAATATAAGGATGGCTTTTGGAGATTTTCTGAAGCTCCGTGACCAGAGAACGGATATCTTTGGAGGAACCGGCAATGGACTGGCTTTGAGGCAGAAGAATCGGTGCATTTTCCTGGATGGGCGAAAAGTAAAGCTTAGGAAGATTCAACACCGCCTGAATAATCTGCTGATCCACATTTTTAAATGCCAGACTGGTAACTTTCAGGTTGTAGGATAGAAAATTTTCCTTATAAGCTTTTGCGTTTTTATGATGAAAAATATAGTAATTGAAAGAAGCTACAGCAAAAAGGCTAAGCAGGTTAATCCATAAAATAGCAGAGATAATGGATAAATGGAACCTTTTTTTGCTGTGATTCTGGTTTTTAAACATAATACACATCCTTTTTCCCGTTGGTTGAAATGATACTTTTCATTTTAACAGTTCAGATTCTATTTTAACATAAGGGATGTGGGATTGCAAATGAAATTAACGGTCCGGAAATGAGGTGAGCTTGCATGCCCCCAATCAGCGTGTTAATCAAACCAGCCTCAAGCATGTGCAATATGTCCTGCGATTATTGTTTTTATTGTGATGAGGCGGAAAAAAGAGCAAGAAAATCTTTTGGTTTTATGTCAGAACAGACATTAAAGAATATAATTCGAAAAACATTGCCTCATGCATCAGGAAGAATCTGTTATGCCTACCAGGGAGGGGAGCCTTCCCTTCGGGGAATTGATTTTTTCAAAAAAGCAGTTGCCTATCAAAGGCAATATAATCAACATCACATTCTGGTGCAGAATGTTTTTCAGACAAACGGATATGGAATCAGGGAAGAGTGGTGTGATTTTTTTCGGGAAAATAATTTTCTGGTGGGCCTTTCTGTGGATGGGACTCCAGAAATCCATAATTCCATGCGGCATGAGAGAGAGGGTGGCGGGGCCACCTTTGACCAGGTGTCAGATGGGGCAAAGCGAATGGATGCCTGTGGGGTGAATTACAATATTCTGACTGTAGTAACAAAAAAGGTTGCCAGAAATATTATGGAGATTTATTATTATTACAGAGACAGGGGATGGCATTATCAGCAATATATTGCCTGTCTGGACCCTGTGGGAGAGAAGCATGGACAGGCTTTTTATGCCCTGACGCCAGAGCTTTATGGAGAATTTCTCATTCAGTTATTTTCTTTGTGGCTTCGGGATCTGAAAAAAGGAAGACAGCCTTATATCCGCCAGTTTGAGAACTGGGTGGGTCTGGCAGCCGGATACCAGGCAGAGTCCTGTGACCAGCGGGGAACCTGCGGCATTCAATATGTGGCAGAAGCAGATGGCAGCATTTATCCCTGTGATTTTTATGCCATGGATAAGTGGAGGCTGGGGAATCTGAACCAGGACCGGCTGGAGGCAGTGGATGCCAGGAGAAAGGAAATCGGATTTGTGGAGCGTTCTTTAAAGCTTGACACCCAGTGCAGACAATGTAAATATTACAGGCTCTGCAGGGGCGGCTGTCAGAGAAACCGGGATTTGAATGCTGCAACTGGCTTGTATGAAAATTATTATTGTCAGGCATATCAGATGTTTTTTGACCAGTATTACGATTCCATTGTACAATTGGGAGACCAGGTGATAAAATGGAATCATGCATCAGAAAAGGAGAGAATATTATGACAAAGTTAAGTATTACCATATTAAATGCACAGGGAGAGACAAAGAGCCGTACAGACGGGGAAGAGCAGGTGGTTCTGGTTTATGAGGAGGAATACCAATCAGGTGACAGAATTGTTTTTGAGACAGAAGAGGCGAATACTTATTATGTGATCCGGGTGGATGGGGCTATGGATGAGGCCTATGTTTATCTGACAGAGAAAAGGACAGAGTATGTAATTCCCTTTGACGAGAAAAAGATTTCCTACAATCCGGCCTGCTTTACCGGAGAGCGCCACTATATCACAATGCGGAAAGCCAGGGAATACGAAAATAAAAGCTATCGGAATCTGGCTGAAAATGTGATGGATCACCATGAGGCTGCTGGCTGCTATCCTCATGCCTATGCCAATGTGGAGACCCGCGGCGAGTCTGTGTTTGCGGCCCGCAATGCAATTGACGGTGTGGTGGCCAATGAATCCCACGGTGCATGGCCTTATGAATCCTGGGGCATTAACCGGCAGGATGACGCCCAATTCACACTGGAATTTGGGCGGCCTGTAAATTTGGATCAGATCTGCCTGTACACAAGGGCAGATTTTCCTCATGACAATTGGTGGATTCAGGCAACCTTCTCTTTTTCTGACGGAAGTACAGAGGTGGTAAAAATGGAAAAAAGTGTGAAGCCTCATGTATTTACCATAGAAAAGAAAGGGATTACCTGGGTAAAGCTTGACCATCTGGTGAAGGCAGAAGATCCATCGCCGTTTCCTGCCTTAACCCAGATTCAGGTGTATGGGTGGAACAGTTAAAACAGGTATCTCAATCTGCACAATATAATCCTCCACCTGGTCAATGACTGTTTCATTGATTCCTTTTTCATAGGAAAAGCCAGTCAGGGTCAGCTTTTCTTTGCGGGCATAATTGAAGATAGCCTGATACCGCAGAGGAAGCTGGTCCCATGGACCTTTATGAAAGGCCCTTATATAGTTTCCCCTGGGCTGCACATGCAGCCCTTCCACATGTGAAGGCCCGCATAGGGAAGTCTGCTGGCAAGGCGTCATGCGGGCAGGGGAAGAGGACTCTTCCCTGCTTGATTGGATTAGGGAAGGGATTTCAATAAACAGGTTCGTGTAATGGTCAAAATTACCTTTTTCCAGGGAGTCAACCGGAATCATGGAACCATAGGAGGCGTCGTGAAGGCGGCCTAAATGATATTTGGCGGTTTCGGCTGTGATCATCTCCACCTCTTTTTCAAATGAGGTGTCTTTGTCAATGTTTACTGTCACCAGATATTGTTCCTCTTTTTCAACAATCGAAATTTCTGACAAATCCATGGTCAGCAGAGTATCCATATTTTGACAATGTTTGTTTAAGGTTTTCTGAAGGGCCTGCAGGTGGAGAATCTGTAAGCTTAGGCTGGTTTCCTTTTCCTTCAGCAGATCTTTGAGACTTTGCGCGGAACGGTTTTTCATAAATGCCTGTATCTCGTGGATGGACACATCCAGATCCCGCAGCAGGAGGATCGTTTCCAGAACAGGGCTTTGGTGGTAATTATAATAGCGGTAGTTGTTTTCCGGATTTATGAAAGCAGGGTGAAACAGTCCGATCTCATCATACCACATGAGCGTCTTTTTGTTGATCCCGTGAAGAGCTGCAAACTGGCCGATGGTGAGCAGCCTGACATTTTTCTCCATACTGGTAATGTCTCCTTACAATTTTTCTATTTGCTATTGACTGTACAGTTACTGTATGGTTTATGATACTACTGTTCCAAAGAGAAGGCAAGGGATTTGAAGAAAAAAGCTTTCAATGTCTGGAGGCTTGCGGGAACAGGGGCGGATATGTTGTCTGAACAGGAATGACGACACAGGAAATGTGTCGAGAAAGAGGAGAAGATGGAAAATCAAAATGTGTATTGGAAACCAGTAACTTTGAAAAATATTTTAAGGTTTGCCGTTCCAACCATTGCCATGACAGTGTTTATGTCTTTTTATACCATGGTGGATGGTCTGTTTGTGTCAAACCTTATTGGAACAAATGCATTGTCAGCTATTAATCTGACTGCACCGGTGATTCAGCTGGTCACTGCAGTATCTACTATGCTTGCCACTGGGGGAAGCGCTGTGATTATGAAAAAGATGGGCGAAAAAAAGGAGGAGGAGGCCAGAGAGGATTTTACTTTTCTGATTCTTGTAAATGTATTTGTGGGAATCGTGATGTGCGGCCTTGGGTATCTGGTCATGGGGCAGGTCTTTACAGGAATGAAGCTTTCCCAAGAGGTATATGGATATTGTATAGCTTATTTAAGCCGTTATCTGCTGTTTACGGTTCCTGTTTTGCTGATGAACAATTTTACCCTGTATATGATTGCCAGCGAGAAGGCAGCGCTTTCTCTGGTCTGCTCTGTGGCAGGAGGCGTGCTGAATATGATACTTGACTATGTGTTTCTTGCTGTGTTTTCCATGGGAATCGGCGGCGCGGCTATTGCCACAGGACTGGGTTATTCGGTAACAGCAGTGGTGGGACTGGCAGTTTTTAGCCAAAGGAAAAATCTTTTGCATTTTAAAAGGCCGGTATTCCGATGGAAGGTTCTTCTTCATGCAGCCTCCAATGGAAGCTCGGAGATGGCCACAGCTCTTGTGACGGGAATCATCACCATGATGTTTAACTGGACCATGCTTCGGTATGCAGGGGAGGATGGGGTTGCGGCTGTCACAATTATTATGTATGTGCTGATGTTTGCAAGCTCTCTTTACACAGGGTATTCTTATGGAGTTGCGCCTACGATCAGCTTTTATCATGGGGAGAAGAACCGTGAAAAGCTGAAAAGGGTGATTGCAGTCAGCCTGCAGGTGATTGGAGTTATTTCTGTTTGGACGGTTGCAGGGTCTTTTTTTCTTACAAGGCCGCTGGTATCCATCTTTGCCCGTCCGGATCATCCGGTGTTTGATCTGGCTGTGGCAGGAAACCGGATTTGTACCATTGCTTTGTGCTTTATTGGCTTTAATATTTTTGCCAGCGGGATGTTTACCGCATTGTCCAATGGCATTGTGTCAGCAATCCTTGCCTTCTCCAGATCGTTTGTGTTTATGATGATCACCATGCTCGTGCTGCCTGCGGTTTTCGGCTTGAACGGCATTTGGCTGGCAACGCCTGTGGCAGAGCTGATGGCCCTTATTCTGTCTGGATGGATGTTTATAAAGTATAGGAAGAGGTATGGGTATTGGACAGCGGCGGAGTTGTAAAATCGCCAAAGTATGGTATAATGAGAGAATAGAGGAAAGGGTAAGGAAAGAAACGGAAAAGAAACTATCTATTGAGAAAGTAATAAGCCTTGAAAAAGAATTAGTCGAAAGGCATTGTTTTATATAGGCGGTGTCCGATTCGGACACAAATAAAAATGGCATAATGGTTTAAATTAAGGAAGCATCCTGCGTCAGAAAGGGTGTTTCCTTTTTTGTTATTAGAAAAGGAATAAGTATATGAGAACAATATCAATCAAGGGTTATGTGTTGGAACTGTATTTTATTATTGCTTTATTCTAAAAGAAAAACCCCTGAATTCACCAGAATTCAAGGGTTTCCACAATCGGGGCAACAGGATTTGAACCTGCGACCTCTCGGCCCCCAGCCGAGCGCGCTACCAAGCTACGCCATACCCCGGTTGCCTGTGTGCTGACTCTGTCAGTGTACAGTAGGAATAATCTCCAACCGACTTTGCTATTATAGCAGATATTTTTCATTTTGAAAAGAGGTTTACAACAGATTTTTTATTTGTTATCATATTATTGGTAACAGTTCACACGTATCCTTTTGGGAATTTGAAAAAAATGTCGAAAACCGGAGAAGACATTTTATTTATTCTGCACAAATTGCACAAAGGGAAGGTGAGACGGATGGAATCATGTTATCATTTTTCGTACAAAGTGGCACAGGAGGGAAGAGGATGAATTACACGGGAAAGGGTCTGGTTTGCTTTGACATGGATATGACCCTTTTGGACCACAGGGACTGGAAGATTCCGGACAGCGCCATAAGAGCAGTCAACCTGCTGCGCAATCAGTATTACATTGCTATTGCTACAGGGCGGGACATGGATGCAAAATACAGCCAGGGGCTTACAGAGCAGGTGGAGCCGGATGGGATCATTCATTTGAACGGGACAAAGGTCACGGTAAATGGCGAAATGATCTATGAACACCGGATGAGCAGGGACCTGGTGGAGCGGATTCTGCGGTTTTCCCAGGGACAGGATTTTGCGGTGGGCATCAGTGTGGGGGCGGAGGATTATTTTATGAATCCGGAATATGTGATCCGGCATGATGAGATTCGGTGGGGGCAGTCCAGCCGGTGCTTCTGCGATCCATGGAAGCTTTTGGAGATGCCGGTGCGGACCATGGCTTACATTGGAAAGGAGCCGGGAGCGAGGCGGGTGGAGGAGGCGTTTCCAGAGCTGAAGCTGCCTATGTTCTCCAGCCGGGAGGGGGCAGATGTAGTGGAAAAGCAGGTTTCCAAGGCAGAGGGCATGAAGCAGCTGTGCAGTTAT
>CATLIJ010000070.1 GCA_949948825.1 uncultured Clostridiaceae bacterium | reverse complement strand
CTGGACGGGCGGATTCCTCATTGCCTGCTTTTGGAGATTTTTACCAACAAGGGGATTGGAACTGCTATTTTGAGAAATGAGGATGAAAGGTATTATCATCCTGGAGAGTAGAGATGGGAAAGCTGGACAGAAGGGCTGAAAGCGTCAGGAGCTGGTTGAAAGCGGGAGAATTGAGAAAAAAGGGATTAAGCGGGAAAATTGAGAGAGAAAGGAATTGTAGAAAATATGGAAAAGCAGCAATACATAGACCGGGCGGAGCAGGTGTTTTATAAAGTATATAACCGGTTTCCCGTGGTATTTGACTACGGAGAGGGAGTGTGTCTGTATGATACAGATGGGAAGGAGTATCTGGATTTTGGAGCAGGAATTGCGGTCATGGGGCTTGGATATGGCTGCAGAGAGCTGAATGATGCCATGAAACGCCAGATTGATAAGCTTTGCCACACCTCTAATTTATTTTACCATGTGCCTGCAGTGGAGGCAGGAGAGAAGCTTTTGAAGGCTTCTGAGATGGAGAAGGTATTTTTCACCAACAGCGGCACGGAGGCTGTGGAGGGGCTTTTAAAGATTGCCAAACGGTATGCCCACAACAAGGGAATGGGGACAGATTATGAGATAATTGCCATGAAGCATTCGTTTCATGGAAGAACCCTGGGGGCTCTTTCTGTGACTGGAAATGACCATTATCAGGAGCCCTTTGAGCCGCTTATTCCAGGAATCCGGTTTGCTGACTTTAATGATTTGGAAAGTGTAAAGGCAGTGTGGAGTGAGAAAACCTGTGCTGTGATTTTGGAGACCATACAGGGAGAGGGCGGCATTTATCCGGCCACAGAGGAGTTCCTTACAGGGGTGAGAGCTTTCTGTGATGAGAAGGACGGGCTGCTTTTGCTGGATGAGATTCAGTGCGGTATGGGGCGGAGCGGCCATATGTTTGCATGGCAGGCTTATGGGGTAAAGCCAGACGGAATGTCTGTGGCAAAGGCGTTGGGAAACGGGGTTCCCATTGGGGCATTCCTGGTTCAGGGAAAGGCAGCCACAGTACTTGTGCCGGGGGATCATGGGACCACCTATGGGGGGAATCCTTTTGTGTGTGCTGCTGCCTCCAAAGTGTTGGATATTTTTGAAAAAAGAAATCTGGTGGAGCATGTGCAGAAGGTGGGAGACTATCTGTGGAAAAGATTGGAGGAGCTGGCGGACCGGCACGATTGCATCAAGGCCCATCGGGGGAAAGGGTTGATACAGGGACTGGAGTTTACAGGGCCAGTGGCGCCAGTGGTGAATCATGCTTTGTTGGAGGAACGGCTGGTGCTCATTAGCGCAGGAAGCCAGATCATTCGTTTTGTGCCGCCCCTTGTGATTGAGGAAAAGGATGTGGATGAGATGGTAAGGCGGCTGGAGGCAGCTGTGAGGGCGGTGTTTGGGTAGAAGGAAGCCATTTTTTAAAAGCCTGCAGGTATTGTCTTTTGTAGTGAAAAATGAAAAGAGGAATATATGGGAGAGGTGAGAATTCATTCTCCCTCTACCCTATTCCTTCTTAAAGCTTCCCAATTTTTTGCGAAAATTTTTTGTAGTGATGATACCTTTCCTCCACAGAAAAATATTGGCATCGGTCCCTGTAATCAGACTGCTCTGATTCGAAATATTTTATCAGATCGGAAGGGTCTTTTTCTGTCTGTGCTTTTCTTAGAGATGTGATATATGCAGATCGGTTTTTATCTTGTACAATGAAAGGACAGATGTTATTGGTAAGACATTCCCGGAATAGGATCATTCGCCCGGTTCTGCCATTCCCGTCCTGAAAAGGGTGGATAAGTTCATAGGAGGAATGAAACATGGCAATGGTGCTAAGATCTTTTACTTCAATGCTGTGATACCAGTTGATTAAATTTTCCATTTCTTTAGCCACATCTTTTGGATGTGCAGTATTCAGATTATTTACCATGTTTGTCCTTGTTTTGTAATTGCCAATGGCATATCCGTTTGCCCGATCCTCAAAAACACCTGCTTTTAATTCATAATGAAATCTTTTTATCAACTTTTCAGATAAGGGTTCTTCGATGAAAGCAAGCATATAATTGAACATGAGGAAATGTCCATTCATCTCCTCAATATCTTTTGCACGGTAAACATCCTGGGAGGAGGGCAGGAATCCCTCTTCAAACAGCGCTGCTGTTTGGTCTTCTGTAAGTGTGCTTCCTTCAATTTTATTAGAATTATATGCCAATGCCCTTTGGGTAAATCCATAAATCCCACTTCTGTCATTACAATTCTTTTCCGTAACCATACACCAGATCAAAGCATCAGACAATTTCATTAGCAGCTCCTTTCTTTAAGATACTATGGTTTTATTTGTTACATTATAGCAGAAAAACCGAGAAAGAGCAAAGATTGTTTTGCCTTTCCAGTCAATGGCTCAAAAGTGATAAAAAACCACATATTTTCCATCAAAAAAAGCATGTTCTTTTTTGCCCTTTGTAAGGTACAATAATGGCAGCGGTTCAGACAGATTTCCCGTCGTCTGAGCTGTTATGTTTCATCAGGGAAAATGTAGATTTAAAGGAGAAAAAGAATGCTGTATCCAATGGAAAATCAGATCCGTATGGTGTCGGATTTGTCAGGAATATGGGAGTTTAAGCTGGGAGATGAGACGGAGCCAGATAATGTGTGGGAAGGTATGGCGGATATGGAGCTGATTGCGGTTCCAGCTTCCTATAATGACCAGAAGGAGGAGCGGGCGTACCGGGAGCATTATGGGTGGGCTTATTACAGGAGGAAGATTACTGTGCCTGCCTGCTGGCAGGGGCAGAGAGTCATGCTGCGGTTTGATGCAGTGACCCACCAGGCAAAGGTTTATGTGAATGGTAAGCTGGCAGCAGAGCATAAGGGAGGCTTTCTGCCATTTGAGGTGGAGATTACAGAGCTTGTGCCAGCAGGAAGCAGCGGAGAGATGGCGGTGGCAGTGGATAATCGGGTGAATCACACCACGCTTCCTGTGGGAAACGAAGGAAATTGTGCGTTTTTTGGCTCGGATAATCCTGGAGTGCCTGGGGTGGAGGCAGCTAAAAAGTGGAGAAAGCCCAGAAATCTGCCGAACTTTGATTTCTTTAATTATGCGGGAATCAACCGTCCGGTCCGGCTTTATACGACGCCAAAGGTATATGTGGAGGATCTGACTCTGGTTCCGGAGGTCAGTGGTTCGGATGGAGTGGTCCGATATGAAGTGACTACCTGCGGGGAGGGGAGGGAAGCTGTCCCAGTCAGTCTTTCTGTTGTGGATCGGGAGGGAAAGGCAGTGGCCAGAGGGGAAGGCGCCAGGGGAGAGATAGTAATTCCCAATGTGCGGCTCTGGTGGCCATGGCCAGGGGAGCCTTATCTTTATACAGCGGTTGTGACCTGCGGGGAGGATCGTTATGAACAGACCTTTGGCGTCCGCACAGTAAAGGTGGAGGGAACCAGGTTTTTGATAAATGGAAAGCCTTTTTATTTTAAGGGCTTTGGCAAACATGAGGATTCGGTGTTTCATGGGAGAGGCCTGGATCTGTGCCTGGATGTAAAGGACATTAATCTGATTCATTGGCTTCATGCCAATTCCTTCCGGACCAGCCATTACCCTTATGCGGAGGAAATGTATGATTTGTGTGACCGGGCAGGAATTGTGGTGATTGATGAGACTCCGGCAGTGGGAATTGCGTCTGTGGATGGAAAGGACCCTTATAAGACCTTCTCCATTCGTGAGCACCATGAACAAGTGCTCCGGGATTTGATTGGCCGGGATAAAAACCATCCATGTGTGGTCATGTGGTCCATGGGAAATGAACCAGATACCGAGCATTTTCCGGAATCTGCCTATGAATACTGGCATTCCCTGTATGAACTGACCCATCAGCTGGACCCCCAGGACCGTCCGGTGACTTTTGTGTGCTGCCAGAATAATTATGAAAAGGATCTGGTGACGCGCACCATGGATGTGGTGTGCCTGAACCGCTATTATGGCTGGTACAATTTATCCGGAGATTTGGATGCAGCCTGCTATGGACTGAACCAGGAGCTGGATTTTTGGGAAAAACAGCACAAGCCGGTGATGATTACCGAGTATGGGGCAGATGCTGTCTCGGGAATCCACGAATGTGTGCCGGAGATGTTCAGTGAGGAATTTCAGGTGGAATTTTATGAGCGGCAGAATGCAGAGTTTGACAAGAGAAGCTTTTTTATTGGAGAGCATGTGTGGAATTTTGCAGATTTTGCCACAATTCAGGGGTGTATGCGGGCAGATGGCAACAAAAAAGGATTGCTGACCAGAGACCGGCGTCCCAAAATGGCAGCCCATTATTTCCGAAAACGATGGAGTCAGGTGGAGAATTTTTGGTATAAGGGCTGAGAAGGAAAGATAAACTCTGGCCAATCATTGCAAAAAAAGGAATGAGAGAACAAGGCAGGAAAGATTCTCTTATTCCTTTTTTGCTGTTTTGTCCATGTCTATTCTGATGAGATCATCAGGCCAGAACCAGGCCCTGCTTTTCCTAATTCTTGGAATCTTCCATCCGGGCCTGGATAAAGTCTCTGGGGGACATTCCCTCTACTTTTTTAAAAACCTTACTGAAATAAAAGGCGCTTTCAAAGCCTAACCGATTTGCAACCTCGTAGATTTTCAGGCCGTCTTCCAGCAGCATGGATTTGGCCAGGGTGATTTTTCGCTGGGTAATGTACTCGGAAAAGCCGATTCCGCAGTTTTTCTTAAAAAGGGCGCTTAAGTAGTTGGGGCTCAGTCCAAAGACAGCAGCCACGTCATTTAAGGTCAGCCGGTCCTCCAAGTGACTGTTGATGTACTTTTGGACGCTGGAAGCAACATGATCCTTGTAGGTCTTCCGTTTATTTTTTAATACCCGGCAAAGGCCGTCTCTGAGAATATTCAGCCATTGGACAATCTGCAGCACATCTTCTTTTTTGTAGATGGAGCGGTAGCCGTCCGGATAGGAGGAGAAAATCTCCTGCAAGGTGTCTTCTCCGTCTGGAAGAAGAGACAAGGCCAGATACAAAATATTGCATGCCCCGTCCATGGTCTGAAGAAAACGGTTGGGATAGGTTAAAAACAGGTCTGAGATTTCGGTCAGGGTCTGGTAAAGGACATCTGTGTCAAATTCTTCAAAAGCCTGGGTCAGGGCATTTTTAAACATAGTAATGTTAAAGGCATTCCGGCAGGAGTTTTCTCCGGAGCGGGAAAAGAACACAACCGGAGTCTGATGGTCAGCAAGATTAAAAGCCTGACGGGCTTCCTGGTAGGAGATGCTGATTTTTAAGGGGTCCTCCACCAGGTTCCCGGTTCCTATGGTCAGCCATACATTAAAATAGTTATGTACCATGGAGCAGGTATTTTCCCAGGCTTCCCGGATATTTCCCGGTTTCATCTGCGCGGCAGAGGAGAAACGGTAGATAACGGCAAAATGGATTTTGTCCAGGGAAATCACATGGCAGGGTATGTGTTTTCCTAAAATTTCCCGAATCATCTGAAGACTGCTGGAATATAGGTTCATCTGTTTGGCAAAATCCATTTGTCGGGCAATATCACTGTGAATTTCTCCATGAGAGGCCAGATAGCAGTCATCAGAAAAATCCAGACGAAGATCCCGCACCTGAATATCAAATTGTTCCCGGCTGTCAAAAAGATTATGGAGAAGCCGCATAAAAAATTTGTCGTGATAGCTTTGAAGCATGGGACGCCCTGCGCTCTGCTTGTATGCTTTGCTGGCTTTCAGCTCTTCTAATCGTTCCAAAGCCCGGACAATGGAAGTCTTTAGGGATTCTTCGTCTAATTCCAGTTTGATCAGATAGTCTGTTACCTGATAAGTCAGGGCTTTTTTGATCAGAGGAAATTCTTCATAGCTGGTGAGAATCAGAAAGAGCGGGAGAGAACCCATCTCTTCCCTGCAGGTACGCACAAGCTCCAGACCGTCCATGATGGGCATTTTAATGTCTGTAATCACAAGCTCCGGAGAGTATTCCCGTATCATTTCCAGAGCAGCTTGTCCGTTCATGGCAGTGCCGCATATTTCGATATGAAAGTCTTCCCATTTTATCATGGACTTAATGCCAATCAGCACCAATGGTTCATCATCTGCGATCAATAGTTTAATCATTGTCCTTCCCCCTGTATTTTTCCATAAAGATCGTTAAAGGCTTTTGTTGTCTCTGCATAACAGCAGGGCAGCATGATGACCATGGTAGTGTAAAGGCCCAGGCTGCTTTGAATCCGGATTCCATACTTGTCTCCAAAATCGTATTGAATCCGCTGATTGACATTGCTGATTCCCACGTGACGGAAAAAATCAGCAGAAGATGTTGTGTCACCTTTTAAGACTTTTTCAATGGTTTCCTCACTCATGCCCACGCCATTGTCTGTGACAGAAATCTGCAGAAGCTTTTGGGCGGGTTCCTGGTCAAGGAGGATGATTTCAGCCCGGATGATAATTTTGCCCGGACAGCCTTTGGGCTCAATTCCATGGAACATGGCATTTTCAATAATCGGCTGTAAAGTAAAACGATGAATCAGGCAGGAATACAAATCCGGAGATTGGATTTGACATTCCAGGACAATATTGCCGCCATACCGGTATTTTTGGATCAGAAAATAATCATTCACCAGTTCCAGCTCTTCCTTCAGCGTAATATGAGCTGCTGTACCCTTGGATACATTTTTCATCAGACGGGCCAGGGCTGTGGTCATCTCGGCAATGCCAGCGGCATTCTGGATGGTTGCCATCCATTTGATGGAGTTTAAGGTATTATAGAGAAAATGAGGATTGATCTGGCTTTGGAGAATCTGGTATTCCAGATCCTTTTTCTGCTTTTCATCCTCCACCTTTTTCTCCATCAATGTGACGACATTTTCTGACATCTGGTTGATTCCACGCCCGATCTGTCCCAGCTCATCCTGCCATTCAATGGAAGGGTCTCTGGAAAAATCCCCTTTGGAGACCGCATAGATTTTTTCCAGAATTTTTTGTACTGGCCGGTTAATGATCCGGTTCAGAAGAATATACAGGGCAAGCCCAATGCAGCAGACCGTAAGAGCAATGCCTGCCATGAGGAGGACATAGGCATGGCTTTGGGCCTGGTATGCCTTTTCTGACAGAATCAGGGAGACGGACCATCCGTCAGGACCTAAGGGACAGGTAATCATGGTTCGATGCTGGTGGTCCAATGTCTCAATTTTGTGGACAAGGCTTTCCTGGTTAAAGGCATATCCTTCAAGAACGGACAGAGTCTGGTATTCCGAGGCCAGAGTTTCCTGAAAATGGTGGTCCTTCAGAAGGTAAGTATGATTTCCCAAATGCAGGTAAAGCCTGGAGTCAGATTCCAGAGGAAAGGTTTTTAAAAAGTCCAGGAAAATATTCTGAGAGACAGACAAATAGCTCCATCCAACCACACGGGAGCCATAAAGGCTGTATATGGGACGGACAAGGGGAAAAATCCGGTTATCTTCTCCAGAGACAAAAGGATCTTCCATCAATCCGGTTTCCATTTCCTGGCCATGACTTAGTAAATCCTGAAAAAATTCCTGCTGACAAAGCTTATCAATGTCTCTGGCTGTGCCAGCAGAGGCAGTGTCGGAAATCTGAAGATAACTGTGTCCTTTGCCTGGGCTGATGATGACTCTGGTCAGGTATTCATGGGAATCTGTGTTCCGGTATTCTTCCTTGAGCCGTTCATAGGCAGTTAAGGCAGTGATGCGCAGACCGGAATTTTCAGAGGAAATGGAGGGCATGCGTTCCTGGTCCTGAAAAGCTTCCAGGTAACGGGCAATGTCCGTGCTAAAAGAGCACCATTGGTCAAAATTCAGAATATTTTCCATGGCAGAGGAAACATTGCCAGAGAATACCTGCAGGCTGTATTCCGCAGACTGAAGCTGATTTCTCCTTAAAAAGCTCTGAAACAGAGAAAAGCATAAGGAGACGGTTAAGGTGGTAAGGGCAGCAGTGACAACAGCAGTGCTTAGCAAAATTTTACTTCGGATTGTTTTTGGCATAAGATATGCTCCTTTTTAGGCAGGTATCTTTCTGTCTATTTATCATAGGCGTTCGTCCTTGTTTTGTCAAATGAATACAATCGTTAAAATTTACTGGTTAGGAGTAAAAATTACATCTTTTCTGGCAACTTTTGTAAGAATGATAGGAAAATAAGAAAATATGGAAGCATTTTTAGTAAAAATTCCATTCAGAAATGAAAGAAAGCTTTTTATAATAAAGGCATAACAAAAAAATGTACAGTTAAGGTACACGTGAGGGAGGAAAAGAAGATGAAAAAAAGACGTTGGATGAGCCTTTTGACAGCAGCAGCCGTGGCAGGAAGCCTGACAGCCTGTGGGGGAGGCGGCAGTGACACCAGCACAACAGCAGCCGGAGGCGGAGACAGCGCTGCTTCCACAGAGGCAGAGCATGTGGTGGCAGCAGAGGGACAGACAGTTATGAAATGGTCCATATGGGACAAAGATCTGACTGCTTACTATAAGCCGCTGATTGAAGAGTTTGAAAAACAGAATCCGGATCTGAAAATTGAGATGGTGGATTTGGGGAGTTCAGATTATCAGACAGTACTGGGAACTCAGCTTACTGGCTCCGGGTCAGATTTTGACATTGTCACCATCAAAGATGTTCCGGGATATACAACTCTGGTAAATAAAGGAGTGCTTGAGCCGCTGGATGATTACATTGCCGGGGACAGTGTGGATCTTAGCGCTTACAAGGGACTGACGGATCAGATTACTGTGGATGGAAAGCTGTATGAGCTTCCATTCCGAAGTGATTTCTGGGTGGTCTACTATAATAAGGATGTATTTGATGCTGCTGGTGTGGCTTATCCTGACAATGACATGACCTTTGATGAGTATGATGCCCTGGCAAGGCAGCTGACAGTGGACACTCCTGGACAGGAGGTTTACGGCGCTCATTATCATACCTGGAGAAGTGCAGTGCAGCTGTTTGGAATTTTAGATGGCAAGAACACCATATTGGACGGAAACTATGATTTCTTAAAGCCTTATTATGAGATGGTTTTGGCTGAGCAGGAGGATGGAGTGTGTCAGGACTATGCAACCTTAAAGACCTCCAACCTGCATTATTCAGGCGCGTTTTCCCAGGGAAATGTAGGGATGATGAATATGGGAACCTGGTTTATTTCCACTCTGGCGGAAAAGATTAAAGCAGGTGAATATACAGATTGTACCAATTGGGGGATTGTCAAATATCCTCATGCAGAGGGTGTGGAGCCAGGATCTACACTGGCCACAATTACAGCTCTTTCCATTCCTGCCAATGCGCCTCATAAGGAGGATGCCTGGAAGTTTGTGAAATTTGTCTGCGGTGAGGAGGGTGCAAAGATTGTGGCTGGCACTGGCAATATTCCGGCTCTTATGACAGATGACACAGCTGCAGTGATTTCTGCTATGGAAGGATTTCCGGAGGATAATGTCAGCACAGAGGCGCTTCAGACAGCAAACCTGTATCTGGAGATGCCGGTGAGCAGCAAGAGCTCTGAAATCGAGATTGTTTTAAATGAAGCTCATGACAATATTATGACAGGAAATGCCTCCATTGATGAGGGAATCGCGGATATGAACGAGAAGGTAAGCGGGATTCTTGCCCAGTAGTGAGGATCAGGAAAGGCAGATATTATGGGAAAGACAAAGACGATTGACCCTGTTGTGGTACAGAAAAAATTGTCTGTGCTGGAGCCGCGCTTGGCGCAGCTTCAGCAGCAGGCAGAGGCCGAGACAGATCCAAAGAAAAAGCTGAAGCTGGGAAAGCAGGTGGATGCAACCAGGGATAAAATCCGTCAGGCAAAAACCGGAGAGCGGTTCAGTCGGCAGACAAAACGGGATTTGGTGGCGTATTCCTTTATTGCGCCGAATTTTATAGGGTTTGCAGTATTTACCCTGGGACCCGTGGTTTTTGCATTCATATTGGCATTTGTGAAATGGGATGGCAACAATGCCATGGAGTTTGCCGGACTGAATAATTTTGCTTTGATGGTGGGGAATAAACGGTTTCTTGCAGCTCTGCGCAACACAGTGATTTACTGCGTGGCCACAGTGCCGTTTACACTGGCAGCAGCTTTGGCCTTGGCAGTGCTTTTGAATCAGAAGATTAAGGGGAGAAATTTTTTCAGGACCGTCAGCTTTTTCCCCTATGTGGCATCTCTGGTGGCAGTGGCAGCAGTGTGGAATATGTTGTTTTCTCCGGCAAAAAGCGGTCCGGTGAATATGATTCTCTACAATATGGGAATGGCAGCGAAAAGCCTTCCCAAGTGGTCGGCAGATAAAAATTGGGTGATGTTTA
>CATLIJ010000069.1 GCA_949948825.1 uncultured Clostridiaceae bacterium | reverse complement strand
GTCCATCACACTCCACAATAAAAAGTCCGTCCTCTAATCCCATACAGCTGTCCTCTGATGCAAACCATTCCCGAACCCCTCCTTCATAACAATAAATCCGGCACAAATACCTTTCGCCCTGAGGCTCTCCTTCCTTTTTCTGAGGCCCGCCCTCCAATTCCAGCACAGAGATTCCCTCTTCTTCCAGCACCCTTATACTCCCTGCCTTATCTCCCTGCCGCACCTTTCCGGCAATATACTGGTAAACCACACTCTCTCTGTAAGTATCCTCTGTACGGCTGCAGATTTTCCTGTACACCTGCCCTGAGAAAAAAACTGCAAAATATACACCCAGGACAAACATAACATATAAAATTTTCAATGCAATCCCACCTGAATCTCCGGCATCACATTAGAGGCAAAAGAATCATAAAACACCACATACAAATCTTCGGAAAAAGACACCTTGTAATGCTCCTGCAAATAGGAGACGCAAAAAGGATACCTTCCCTCCACCGCATAACACCGGACACATGCCCTGGCCAGGTCTGACTGAAGCCTTTTGGCCCCCTCCTCCTGTACACGTTCCACAAGAAAATCCATACCTGCCAGAAATCCCCCGATTCCGGCGGAAAAGAACACCATGGAACAAAAAACTGCTGTCATAAACTTCAGATCATATGGTTTTCTCATATTTATCTCCTTCCTTTCCAAACTTTCCACTCTTCACACTCCTTTTACTCTCCAGGCCCTTTCCACTCTTCACACTCCTTTTACTCTCCAGCCCCTTTCCAGTCTTCACACCCTTGCCTCCTCCAATCCTTCTGTCTCACCCCATTCCTGCCACCACCCCGGCCAATGGCAGCAGCACACACAGAAGAACAAATCCGGTTCCTCCTGTAAGAATACCAGCCATCACTGGTTCCAGCCAGACAAACAACTGTCTTCGCAGCCGTTCTGCCTGCTGCTCATAATCCTTTGCAATCTCCCCCATCACGGTCTCTAAATCTCCTCTCTCCATTCCGCCCTGAATCATCAGCAGATGAAAACGTCCAAACCTTCCTGCCTCTCCCGTCACATCCAAGCTTCCCTCCTGTCTTTTCCGCTCTTGCATACAGGTCTTTAAGTCTTCTGCCTCTGTCTTCCCCTTCCACCCTCCTGCCTCCCATGCCAGCTCCATCCCTTTCCCCAATTCCAGTCCACTCTTTAGAGCCAGATGAAGAACCAGCGCAAACCGCCGCCCTGACTCTGCCATCCAGATTCTGCTCTTTTTCCTTCCCCACCTTTTTATTCTCTCTGCCCACGGGTATTCGGAAGAAGAGAGGATCATCCATGCTGAAATCACCAAAATCAAACCGCTTCCGCAGCACAATCCCCCCACCCGGGCAGCCGCCTGAAGCACCCATGGCAGCCCCATTCCCATCTGCGCATAAACCTGCCCAAACACTGGCAAAACCTTTGTAAACAGCACAAACAGCACAATCAAAAGCATTCCGGCCATCTCCAGCGAAGCAGTCAGATCCTCTGAAATCTGTCTTCTCCGCACAGCCTCTTCTCTGTAAAAATCTGCCAGTTCCCCCATCCTTTCTCTCAGATTTCCCTTTTTCTCTCCCGCTCCCACCATGCTGACCATCCAGGAAGGAAATGCTTTGGTTTGATTCAAAGCAGCATAAAACAGTTTCCCTTCCCTCATCTCTCCACATATCTGATTCAGAAGCTCTTTCTCCTCCCCATCCTCTCTTGCCATCTCTTCAATTCCATCCAAAATCAAAACCCTGGCTTTTAAAGATAAAAACACCTGAAGACAAAAGTCTGCCAGCCATTCCACATCCATTTTCTTTCTGTTTTTCTTCTCAAAATACCTCACCCTGTTTCTCAACCTCCTTTGGAACTGTCTGAAAGTCAAATTTTCAGACAGCCTCTTAATAACAATACCTTTCAAAATACTTTTCCCGATTCACCACATACTCCCGAATTTCCCGGTTACCCCTTCCGGAAGCCAAAAAGGTCGGATCTATAAAAACCCACTCCTGTCCATTAAAATAAAACAGGCTGTCAATCCACCCCTCTTCCTCCAGATACACACTCACCCACGCATGATACAATTCCCCTGTGTATCCCACCACCAGCTTGGCTGGAATCTTCTGAGAGCGAAGCATAGCTGCCATCAAGGCTGCATAATCAAAACAAATCCCCTTCTTTGAGCCAAGGGTTTCCTCCACATCCGGCAGATAACCGCTTTGGACTGACCTGGCTTTTTCATAGTCATAACAAATGTTTTCTACCACATAATCATACACAGCCGCTGCTTTTCCAAGAGAATCCTTTCCCTCGGTCAATTTACAGGCCAGCTTCACAGCCTCGCTGTCTGAATGATAATTCACATACTGATTTGGATATAAAAACGGAACAAATTCATTGATTAAAGACACAAAGATTGACTGACTCAATAACTGGGCATACTGATCTCTGCCCACATGTTCAAATACCTTTACCACATAAACACCATTCCCCTCCGTAAAAGGGTAGATTTCAAACTGGTCTCTGGCATTCAAATCATAAGTGTAAACCGTATTTTTAATAATCTGTACTTTGATTTTGGGATTGTTTCCCTTATATTTTACCATCACATAGCCATTGGAAGACTGGGATTCATCTACAACCGCCTGCCCTCCCGTGGATGCCCGGATTGTCACTGCTGGCCATATTCCCAATAAAAGGATTGCCAGCAGTGCTGCTGTTTTTCTGTATTTAATCCTGCACGCTCCTTTCTACACAAGTAAAATAAAATCGTAACAGTTCAGAGGGGGCATCTTCTTGCCCGTCTTCAACGGACAAAAGCTGGGATGTCCATCCGCTGCCTTACCACCTCATAGGCCAGCACTCCGGCAGCCACAGAAGCATTGAGAGAATCAATGTCTCCCCGCATGGGAATCCCTGCTGTCAGATCACAGTGCTCCCGCACCAGACGGCTGACCCCGCTGCCCTCATTTCCAATCACCAGTCCAATGGGGCCAGTCAGATTCAGACGGTACATCACTTCCCCGTCCATGGCAGCGCACACAAACCACATGCCCTGCTTTTTCAAATCCTCCATCACAGCAGTCAGATTCGTCACCTTGGCCACAGGTGTATAGTTAAGCGCTCCTGCTGATGTCCGCGCCACCACCGGCGTCAGGCCAGCAGCCCGGTGCCTGGGGAGAATCACCCCATGGGCTCCGGCTAAATTGGCAGTGCGGATAATGGCTCCCAAGTTATGGGGGTCCTCGATTCCATCCAGAAGAAAAAGAAACGGGTCCTCCCCTTTATCCCTTGCTGCCTTTAAAATATCCTCCACCTGGGCATAGGCATAGGCAGCTGCCTGAGCAATCACCCCCTGATGCTTTCCTGTGCCGGACATCTGGTCCAGCCGTTCCTTTGGCACAAACCGGACTATGGTCCCCTGCTTTTTCGCTTCCCTGGTAATGCTCAACACCGGACCGTCCTTTAAACCATCCTGTACATACAGCTTATCCACGGTCCGTCCGGAACGAAATGCCTCCAGCACCGCATTCCTTCCTTCAATGGTCATCTCCTCATACCTCATGGCAGTCCCCCATTTTCCTTAATCCGTTTCGAACCAGCTCCAGCAGGCGCATGCTGCGCCCGGTGAGATACAGATAGCCCACAAGGGCCTCAAAGCCTGTGGCCATCCGGTACTCAGCCATCGTGGCATGTTTGGCCATGGTTCCTGATTTGGCATTGCGCCCCCGCCGGTATATGCTCTCTTCCTCCGGGGAAAGCTCCTCCAGAAGCAGCCGTGCCATAGCTGCCTGAGCCGGAGCCTTCACCAGCGCCGCGCTGTTTTTGTGCATCTTACGGACCTGCATATTACCCTGGCTCATAATCTTGGTCCGAATGATCATCTCATACACTGCATCTCCAATATAGGCAAGGGCAAGAGGAGAATATTCTCCTGCCTCTGTCTCCGGAAGCTCCAGGATCTGACGGATCATGCTTTCTTCCATTTAACGCCCTCTCTGGTATCCTCCAGCACGATTCCCATGTCTAAAAGCTTTCCACGGATCTCATCTGCCACTGCAAAGTTTTTTGCCTTTCTGGCCTCCTGACGCTGCCGGATCAAATCCTCGATCTCTGCCTCCAAAACCTCTGTCCTCCGCTCAGTAAAAATGCCCATCACATCACAGAGAGTCTTTAAGGTCTTCTCCACAAAAGCAATATAGGAAACACTGCTGTCTTTGGAGACTGTGGTGTTGGAAAGCTTAACCAGCTCAAAAATCACTGAAATCCCGTCCGCTGTGTTAAAATCATCCTCCATGGCAGCCTCATATTTGGCAACCAGAGCCTTAATCTCCTCAGCATGAGCCTGTTCCAGGGAGTCCCTCCCGTCTCCGGATACAGAAGCCTCTGCTTCCCTCCTGGCTGCCGCTTCTTTGGCCTCCCGAAGCCGGTCTGCAGCCGTAAGAATCCGCTCCAGGCCGTTTTTCGATGCTTCCATCAAATCTGCACTGAAATTTAAAGGACTGCGGTAATGGGCACTCAGCATGAAAAATCTCAACACCTGAAGATCATACTTTTCACTGATCTCCCTTACCGTAAAGAAATTCCCCAAGGATTTGGACATCTTCTGCACATGACCATTCTTGTCAATATTCAAAAAGGCATTGTGCATCCAATACCGGGCAAACGGCTTTCCGCTGGCTGCCTCAGACTGGGCGATCTCATTCTCATGGTGAGGGAAGATCAGATCCTCGCCGCCAGCATGGATATCAATGGAATCTCCCAAATATTTCTTAGCCATAACCGAGCACTCAATATGCCATCCCGGACGCCCCTGACACCAGACAGACTCCCAATAAGGCTCTCCCTCCTTCTTTGGCTTCCAAAGAACAAAATCCGAAGGTTCCTCCTTGCCCTCTTCTCCTGTCACCTTAATCTCCCGAAATCCGGACTGCAGCTCCTCCAGGTTCTTGTGAGACAGCTTTCCATAATCCGGAAAAGAAGAGGTCCTGAAATACACCGTGCCGTCCGGCGCTGCATATGCGTGGCCCTTGTCAATCAAAGTCTGAATCATCTCCAGCATTCCGCCAATCTCCAGGGTGGCCTGGGGATGGACTGTGGCAGGCTTTACATTCATGCCTTCCATATCCTTTTTACACTCTTCAATATAACGGGCAGAGATTACCCCGGAATCCACCCCCTCCTCCAGAGCCTTTGCAATAATCTTATCATCCACATCTGTAAAATTGGACACATAGTTGACCTCATAGCCCTTATACTCAAAATATCTTCTGACTGTGTCAAACACAACCATGGGACGGGCATTTCCAATGTGAATGTAATTGTATACCGTAGGCCCGCACACATACATCTTCACCTTTCCTGGCTCAAGAGGCACAAACTCCTCTTTTCTCCTGGTCAAAGTGTTAAAGATTTTCATAATATACTCTCCTTTTTTCCCGTTTTTACAAGAAGGGCCACGGCCCAGGCTGCCATTCCCTGTCCGCTGCCAGTAAATCCAAGGCCCTCCTCTGTGGTTGCCTTGACATTTACCCTGTCCCGCTCAATCCCAAGAGCATTGGCAATATTGTCCTCCATCTCCGGCCGGTAGGGCGCCAGCTTTGGCCTTTGGGCAATCATCGTGGCATCAATATTCCCCACCTCATAGCCGTGCTCCTTTAAAAGCTTTCCAGTATGCTGAAGAAGGACTATGCTGGAAATCCCTCTGTAAGTCTCGTCTGTATCCGGAAAATGCTGTCCAATATCTCCCAGGGCCGCTGCTCCCAGCAGGGCATCCATAATTGCATGAACCAGCACGTCTGCATCCGAATGTCCCAGCAGTCCCCTCTCATAGGGAATGGTTACGCCCCCAAGAATCAAATCCCGGCCTTCCACCAGCCGGTGTACATCATATCCCTGTCCAATCCGCATCCTCCTTCTCCTTCCCCTCCTAAAATTATGCAGCAGTTCAGACATCCCATATGGGAACTGGCAAAAATTCTGGCTTGCAAGCGAGTCTGACGCTCAAAATTCCTGCCAGTTTTCCCGCCGTCTGAACTGTCGCAAAACTGCCGGAAAAATTTCTTTATACCAGCATCCGGATGGTCTTCTCAATACAACGCACATGGATGTCTGTCTGAATGTAGCAATTCTCCCCGTCTGCGTGAACCGGCACAGGCCGCTCCGCATGAATCTGCGCCTCCTTACAGCCATAGAACCGGACGCCCCGGTGAGAAGCTGTCTTTCCCAGCAAAGCATCCACAAGCACCGGAACCAATCCAAGCCTGGAGGAATTATGCACCACACACACTTCTAAAAGCCCGTCACTCCCATCCGCTTTTGGCGCAAAGCGGAAACCGCCTGCCTCATAAGGATGAATGTGAGCAGATATAAAGTAAATATGGTTAAATTCTACTTTCCTTGTTCCGTCCAGAATCAAATATCCCTTGACTGGCCTTGTCCGGAAAAACTGCCGTATTCCCAAAAGCATGCAGACCAGACGCCCCGGCAGCCGAAAGCTTCTTCTGCTCTTTTGATTCCGTCTTGCTTTTTTCTGAAATTCCAACCGGTCATGACAAATAGCAGCATCCAGCCCCATGCCGCTGCTGACCGCAAACCGCCGGTGAACCGGCGATTGATTCTCATAAGATAAGACGCCGTAATCCAGCCAGATATGATATCTGGAATCTAAAATCCGCCTCAGGCACTTGTCCGGACTGCGGGGCAGCTTTAAGCTGCGGGCAAGGTCATTCCCCCTGCCTACCGGAATATACCCAAGCGTAACCGGTTCATCAAAAGACAACCCATTTAAAACTTCATTGACCGTTCCATCTCCGCCAACTGCCACAATCACAAACGGTTTTTGATCCTGTTCGGCCAAACAGGCGGCATACATGGCCGCATCCCCCGGCGCTCCTGTAATCTGCGCCTTGTATTCAATTCCCAAATACTGCAGCCGGCGTTCCAGTTTTCTCCATACTTTTTCCCCATGACCCCCATTGGCACTTGGATTCACGATAAAATAGTACATGGAAACCTCCAAAATCCATTACTATTCAAATTATATCATAAAATCTCAGAAATGCCTAAGAAAATTTATATAAATTATCTGTATTATTTCTGAACTGTTACACAACAAAATATCATCCCAATGCTTTCCGGCGCACTGGTTTTCTGCTTCCAGCATAGTCCTCCCCATACACAAAAGGATATACCAAATAAGCCAGAATCATGGCTCCGGTTACATCAATCGCTGAATGCTGCTTTAAAAATACTGTAGAAAGGCAGATCGCAGCTGTCATCACAAGACATCCTCTCTCCAGGACTCTCCGGTTCTGCAAAAGCGTGCTTTTCCGCACCGCCACATACACCCCCAGAGAATTGTACACATGAATGCTGGGAAACACATTGGTAGACGTATCAGCCGAATGGACCAGGGATACCAGAAAGCTGCAGAGATTCTTTTCCGGGTCCACCGGCACCCGAAGATCCGTTCCGTTGGGAAAAAAGGTGCAGATCAAAAGGCTGATGGTCATGCCAGTAAACAAAAATGTACACAGCCGGTAATATTCCTGCCTGCTGGTAAAGAAAAAATATAAAATGGCCCCGGACACATAGACAAACCACAACAAATATGGCACAATAAAATATTCATTAAAAGGAATAAAATCATCCAGTCTTACATGCATCACCGTATAATCCCGCACCACGGTCCGCTCCAGGTGCAAAAACCACGGTATATAGATAAAACCATAACCTAACGCCCAAATATGCCCATATTTTTTTAACAGGTTCTTCACTTGACCTCGCCTCACTACCATAAATTTACTTTTCCGGGATTATATCACACTCCGGAAAAGAGTACAATAGAGTTTCTAAAATGTTCAGAAAACCGACAGAATTTTTTCTGTCCCCCTGATTTTTCGTTTTTCCTATATTTTTTTACAAAACATCCTGCTCATTTTCCCCTTTGTATATGCAGCTTTTTGTGCAATGGCCTTCCTTAAAATCTTACCTTCTTATTCTGATAATTTTTCAACAATTTATACAAAAAAATTACCTGTTTTTCGTCGTATTTATAATTTTCCTAAAATAACTGCCATAAGAAAAAAACACCAGACCGGAAAAAGTCCTGTCTGGTGTTCCTTTTCTTTCTTATTTGCTCTCGTCGGAAGCTCTGGATGTGCTTTCGCCGGTTAAATCCTCAACTCCCTGCTCCACATCATCCACCAAACCATCCATTACCCCTTTGCTGCTCTCCTGTACAGAGCCAGAGGTTCCATTATTGGCAGCGCCGCTTCCCGGTCCTCCGGAGGCATTGGAGCCATTGGAAGCCCCGGTAGTTCCGGAAGTTCCTGTGGCGCCGGCTGTACCGGAGCTCTCCGCGGAGGTGCCGGTGGAAGACATGCCGGACTGAGAAGCAGAGCTGCCGGCAGTCCCGCTGTTGGAATTGTCTCCGCAGGCAGTCAGACATAATACAAGAAGCGTCAGCAGAAAGAATGCTGAAATCCGAATCTTTTTCATAATCCTGTTCTCCTTTCATTTGTGTCTTTACAATGCAGTAATAGTATGCTTCGGAAAAACAATTTTATGAATTTCTTTCATCCGGAAAAATTTCCAATCCAAAAAATTTTACTTTGAAAAATTTTCAATCACATCTCCCATGGTATAAAGCCCTGGTTCCTTTCCTGCAAGAAAACGGGCAGCCTCCAATGCTCCTTTGGCAAAAACTGCCTTGGAATAAGCCGTATGGCCAAACGTAATCACCTCATCCGGACCTGCAAAGATCACCTCATGCTCTCCGGCCATGGTGCCGCAGCGGACGGCATGAAGCCCGATTTCCTTTTTCTCCCGCTGCTGTCTTCCCTCCCGGCCATAGGTATAATGATACGATCCGCCTGCAGCCTCATTGATTGCATCTGCCAGCGCCAGAGCTGTGCCGCTGGGCGCGTCTGCCTTCCGGTTATGATGCTTCTCCACAATCTCAATATCAAAGCCAGCCGAAGAGAAGGTCTTTGCAGCCTCCTGCAAAATCCGCAGAAGCGTATTGATTCCAAGAGACATATTGGCAGAACGAAGCACAGGTATGTACTTTGACACCTCCTGCACCTTTTCCACCTGCTCCCTGGAAAGGCCGGTGGTACATAACACCAGAGGTATCTGACTTCCAGCACAGGCTTCCAGCAAAGCGTCCACAGCCTTTGCCGAAGAAAAATCCACAATCACATCTGCCTTTGGACAGCTTTTCAGCTCCTGGTACACTGGATAGGCATAAAGTCCTTTATCCTCCAAATCCACCCCTGCCACAATCCGGATTTCCTCCATCTCTCCGGCAAGCTCTGAGATCACCCTTCCCATGGCTCCATTGCATCCATGCAGAATCACTTTCACCATCTTTTGACACCCTTCCTCTCTACAAAATCCCGTACTCTCTCATGGCTTTTGCAAGTCTCTCCTGATTCTGAGGCTCCATGCTGGTAAGCGGCATCCG
Organism: uncultured Clostridiaceae bacterium; assembly: GCA_949948825.1. GTDB lineage: Bacteria > Bacillota > Clostridia > Lachnospirales > Lachnospiraceae > Brotaphodocola. The sequence continues at coordinate 1,005 of CATLIJ010000069.1, read as the reverse complement.
CATAGGCCCTGCCGCCTTGCCCATAGGATTCAGGGCTGCCGTTACCGGAATGGGATTCACCTCGCAGAACAACGCATTCACAAGAGGAATCGCTGCAAGCTGCAATTCACAGCTCCGCTTTACATCCCCGGCAAAATAACTGGCGCAGATCTCATGCGTCTGTCCTGGCGCTATATTGGACAGCACAGAGATCACTCCCTTTCCTCCCAGGGAAAGAAGCGGGACAATCTGGTCATCATTGCCGGAATACAAATCCACACATCCGTCTGCCAGATTCATAATCTGAGCTATGGCGGAAAAATCTCCGCTGGCTTCCTTGATTCCCACAATATTCGGAACCTGTCTGCACAAATTCACCATGGTCTCCGGCTTCATGGTCACGCCGGTCCGTCCGGGAATATGATACAAAAGGATCGGTAAATCCACCTCTTTTGCCACCATAGTATAATGAGCAGTCAGGCCTGCCTGAGTCGCCTTGTTATAATAGGGCGTCACCAGCAAAAGACCGTCCGCCCCTGCAGCCCTGGCCTCCTTTGACAGATGAATCGCCTCCCTGGTGGAATTGGAGCCAGTTCCCGCAATCACCGGAATCCGGTTCTTCACCACCTTACAGGTAAACCGGACCACATCCAGGTGCTCTTCATGGCTCATGGTAGAAGACTCTCCTGTTGTCCCGCAGGAAATAATCGCATCTGTGCCTCCTGCAATCTGCTCCTCCAAAAGCTCCTCCAGCTTGTCATAATTTACTTCACCTTCACTGGTAAATGGGGTGACTATCGCCACGCCTGCTCCTTCAAAAATAGCCATAAATCTTACCCTCCTGAATTTATGTAAAAAAAGAACCGGCTAAGAGCCAGTTCTTAAAGTCTAGCATTCCTCTTTATCTTTGTCAACTTCAATGTATTCAATTCTGGAAATTATATCCACATATGGCTTCAACTTCTCTGGAAGCATCGTTCCAGTCAGAACAAGGCTTGTATCCTCGGTTCTGGCATCCAGAAGTTT
>CATLIJ010000068.1 GCA_949948825.1 uncultured Clostridiaceae bacterium | reverse complement strand
CCGACAGGTTGAGTTGTCATCTAGTTCAAATTCCTCATATATATGTGATATGTTCTACAATATTTATTCGCGACGTCTGGAACAAATCTGCCATTTGTTGTTGTGTCAACCACACTGTTTCGTCCTGTATTTTAACTTCGATATTTGTCAAACCGTCTTCTGACTGATATATAAGTATTTCACCATAATTATCCATACTACAAGCCCACTTCCAATCGTTTTATTTTCTAAAATAAATCTTTCAAAATTTTCTTTCATTAAAAGCTTTCTTTTTTTACTATTTCGAAAATTTTACCTTCTTGAATAATCTTTTATTGCGACTATCGTAGATTTTGAACTATATTTAGCGCTTACGAACTGTGTTAAACATCTATCCTCTCTTCGTTATTGAACAATAGGCGTTTGTAAAACGCCGCAGCCCGCATAAAATCAGGCTTTTTTTGATAAAATAGAACAACTCCTCACAGGTTTGTGGTAAAATTGAGATATCCAGTAACATTTCACCATACCCCCCCCCACACATCAACCACCGCCGAAACCTTAAAATATTTCTCCAACCTCTTATTCCGATTCCCTTCCTCATCTTCCGCAAACACAAAATGCTTATAAAACTGCTTAAAACAAAGGATTTCTAGATATGTTTCCTTTGCATTCCCACCACACATTCTATATGTATCGACCAAGGAAACATATCCACCATCCGTCCCCGCGCCACCTCATATCCATGCTCCCCAAGCACCTTCAAATCTCTGGCCAGAGTAGCCGAATCGCAGCTAATATACACAATTCTTTTCGGTTCCATGGCTATGATGGTTTCCAGACACCTGGCATCACAGCCTTTCCGGGGAGGGTCCACCACAATCACATCCACAGGAACCGGATTGCTTTCAAATTGTTCAGGCAAAACCTCCTCTGCTTTACCAGTAAAAAACTCCACATTTTCAATTCCGTTCAGTTTTGCATTGGCACAGGCATCTTCGATTGCCTGGGGGATGATTTCCACGCCATAAACCTTTTTTGCCTTTCTGGCCAGAAATAAAGTGATGGTGCCGATTCCGCAATACAGATCCCATACAGTCTCTGTTCCCGTCAGTTCTGCATATTCCAGGGCTGTCTCATAAAGACGCTGGGTCTGAACCGGATTTACCTGATAAAAGGACAGAGGAGAGATGCGGTATTGTACCGGCCCAATCCAATCAATGATTACTCCGGGGCCATATAGATTTACCAGCTCCTTTCCCATAATCACATTGGTTTTCTCCTGATTGATGCTGCAGGCAATGGTTGTAAGCTGTGGCGTGTTTTCCGGACCTGTTTTGTCAAAGAGAGCTGTCAGCCGCTTCACCAGTACCTCTGAACCCCTCATTTGCTCGGTCGGTCCATTTATCACCAGACACACCATAATCTGGCCTGTCTGAAAGCCCTTTCGAATCAGTATATGGCGCACCATTCCGGTATTCGTCTCTTCATCATAAGGCAAAATTCCGTATTCCTCCATGTAAGTGCGGATGCAATTCAGAATTCTGGCATTTTCCGGAACGCCAATCAAACAATCCTCACACTCAATAATCGTATGGGTTCTGCCAGCATAAAATCCTGTGATGATTTTACCTTCCTTGTTCTTTCCCACCGGAAACTGGGCCTTATTCCGGTAATGCCAAGGATTGTCCATTTTAATCATTGGCTCAAAAAGCTCCTTGCAATCAATTCCGCCAATGCGGAGAAGATTGTTAAATACTTTATTTTCTTTAAAACGGGCCTGTTCTTCATAATCCATGGCCTGAAGCTGGCACCCTCCGCAGCTTCTTGCTACCGGACAGGGAGGGAGAACCCGGTGGGGAGATGGTTCCAGCACCTGCTCCAGACGGGCAAAGCCATAGGATTTCTTTGTCTTCATCACTTTTGCCTCCACTAAGTCTCCTATGACTGCATCCTTGACAAACCAGGTAAAACCATCTGTTTTCCCGATTCCTTCTCCGGTATCGCTGATGTCCTCAATTTTCACCTGAATTTTTGTACCTTTTTCCCATAACATAGCCAAAAGTCTCCTTATTTTCCTGTAATTAGTAATCAAATCTTCCAAAAAATGTTATTTTTTCTTTTTTTATTTTCGAATTCTTTTATAAAACGCACAAACTTTAGACACATTTAAGAGGTATTCTATATATGTGATGTGAGACAGAGAAAAATTACAACAGGGAAACACATCACAATAATGAACATTAGGTTCGTTATTCTTCATACATACAGAACCCGGTGGCAATCAGCGCGCAACCGTTGTCGGGTTCGCCAAACAATCAGCTGTTCCTTTCCTGTATTTTTATTTATTAAGAGAAGGAACACTTCACATAAATCGATACCCTGAAATATAGGCTGCCTCCTAAAAAAGCTGCCGCAAAATTTTAAGTAGGAACACGTTAAAATTTTGCAGCAGCCTATGTTTCTCTTCTGCTACTCCTCTGTGGTTTTCCGAATATTGGTTTCCAAAAGCCGGTTATATCCCAGCCATCCGGTATTATTGCCAGCTCCCCGCAGCGCCTCAATCATGGTCTCCATTTTTGCATCTGCATTATCTGCAAAATTTAGTGCCAACGCTTCCAAAATAGCTGGTTTTTTCGGAGATCCATACTCCAGCTCACCGTGATGAGCAAGAATACAATGCTTCAACTCTGCTGACAGCCGCTCCGGGAATCCGGGAATGACGCGAATCCGGTCCCCTACCATCTCTGTGCCAATAATAATATGCCCCAGCAGCTGCCCGTCATCTGTATAATCATTTTCCGGAAATGCGGAAAGCTCCTGTACCTTGCCGATATCATGGAAGATTGCCGCAGTTAATAGCAGATCCCGGTTCAGCATAGGATATGCGCTGGCAAAATATTCACACATTTTGGCAACGCCTAGCGTATGCTCCAAAAGTCCCCCCACAAATCCATGGTGAACGCTCTTTGCTGCGCTGTGAAACTTAAATTTCCTGATAAACAGAGGATCTTCTGTAAAATAGCTTTCTGTCAGTTTCTTCAGGTAAGGATTTCTGATGCTGGCAATATACCCCAGCAGGCTTTTGTACATCTCCTCTATATCCTTTGTGGAGACCGGCAGATAATTTTCTGCCAGATATTCTCCCTCATCTGCCCTGCGGATTCGCTCTATATTCAGCTGATTGGCGCCCATAAACACGCTTACATCCCCATCTACCCGCACATAATCCATGGCATCAAAATTACTTACCCCTGGAGAATTGAGATTCCAAATCTTTGCATCCACTGTTCCAGTCTTATCCTGCAGCATTAACCGTCCATATTCCTTTCCTGTCTTGGTAAGCGCAATCTGCTTGCTTTTGCATAAATATACTTCCGAAATGCGCATCCCTTCCCGCAGGCTGTCAATATATTTCATATTAATTTTACTTCCCTTTTCTTTATTTTTGTTACAGTTCACAGGGCGGGGAATCTGACATAAATTTTGGCGTCAAGCTCGCTTGTAAGTCCAAATTTATGTCAGTTTCCACATCAGGCGAACGCCTGATGCTTCTTGTCCGTCGAAGACGGGCAAGAAGATGCCCTCCATGAACAGTAACTTATTTTTAGGTAACAGTTCACAGGGCGGGGAATCTGACATAAATTTGACGTCAAGCTCGCTTGTAAGTCCAAATTTATGTCAGTTTCCACATCAGGCGAACGCCTGATGCTTCTTGTCCGTCGAAGACGGGCAAGAAGATGCCCTCCGTGAACAGTAACTTATTTTTAGGTAACAGTTCACAAGGCGGGAAATTTGACAAGAATTTTGGCGTCAAGCTCGCTTGTAGGCCAAAATTCATGTCAGTTTCCACATCGGACGGACATCCGAGGCTTCTTGCCCGTCTTCGACGGACAAGAAGATACCCGCCGGATAAACCTCCCAGCTTTTGTCCATCAAAAACGGACAAGAAGATGCCCCGTCTGAACTGTCATTGCTCTTACAGGGCTATCTGGCCCCTACTGTCACCTGAAACTCCAGCTGGGCATACTGATCTCTGCCATTGCGCTGTACTGTCACATGGATCAATCTGCCGCATTCCAAATTATCCACTGTATTCTGGAAATCCTTCATTGTAGTGATCTCCCGGTTATCTACATGAGTAATGATATCACCATTTTGAATCCCTGCTGTATAGGCAGGGCGGTCCGTAACAGAATTTAATACATAAATACCTTTGGGAAGTCCCCTTTCCGCCATGCTTTCCGAGACCTCCTGCCCCTCCACCCCAAAGCAGGGCGCAGCCAGCCCATTAGTCAGATTCTCCAAAATACCTTTATAATCCGAAATTCCCATAATCCGTGTCATAGGGCTTTTTTCCTCTTCTGTAACCATAACCCATCCGATCAGCTCTCCGGAAGTATTCACCAGAAAAGTTCCCTGATCTGCATCATAGCTGATTCTGGCATATAATACACGGGCCGTCTGATCCACCATCTGTACATTTTTCTTAATGTAAGAGACAAAACCATAATCAACGGAACGGACCACCCCGGCAGGACTTCCCACTGCTGCAATCATATCCCCTTCCCGCATCAGGTACGAATTGCCCAGAATCAAAGGCTCTGCTGACTTTAATGTTTCCTCCCCTATATCACCAGTGCTGACGCTGACAATCGCCATCCCGGAAAGAGTATCCTGCTGTTTCACTCTTCCGTTTACCTCAGAACCATCCGCAAAGGTTACTTTAATGGAATCTGCCTGTTCTATGGCTGCAGCCGGTGTCAATACCAAAAGCTCCTGGGTTGTGGAAGCAATGATTGCTCCGGCATAGGAACCCGTGGTCTCCAATGGATTGTCAAACCAGTCCACCTCCCTCTGGACGGAATGAACCTCAACGATACCTTTGGATACCTTCTGTACCTGCTGCCGCAGGCTGGCAAACAAAGCATCTAAGTCAGACACTGTATAGCGGTAATTTTCCATGGCATTCCGCACGATCTTTTCCACTGACTCGCTTTCCGGAGCTGCCCTGGATTCCTCCACAGACTCCTCAGTCGGTTCCTGACTTTTCTCTGAAGCAGGCTCTGACTCTGCAGCTGTCTCTGTAATCTCATCCTTTGGAAAGGAGATCATTGGCTCTGTGGGAGGTTTCTCACCGAAATGGCGGGACACCCATGGCTGCGAAATGGCAAAACTTGCCCCTGCCGCGCCTCCGAACAGAATGGCTGCCAGAAGAAACATCACTCCCCGCCGTACCATCTGGCCTTTTGTCAATGGCTGCTTGACAATCTTTTCCGTAATAAAACGCTTCTTTTCCGGCCCTTTTTTCGGATCATATACTTCAGGCATCCCGAACCTCCTTCTTATGTACTTTTCCGCTTTGTTCTATTATAAGGTTCTTCTGCAAAATGTGCAAGAAAAACTTCTAATTGGAACAAAAGCTGTAAAAACTTCCAAATGAAAGAAAGCCAGGGGTTTCACAACCTTCAGAAATGTGTTATACTGAAAAAGGAGGAAAATCAATGAACCAGAAATCTTTACAGACTTTAGAATACACAAAAATTACCAGTCAGCTTGCAGATCTTGCTGTATCCCCCCCTGGCAAGCTTCTCTGCCAGAATCTTCAGCCCTCTTCTGACTATGAGGAGATCATACAGGCACAGACAGAAACCTCTGACGCTGTAAGCCGGATTCGCAGAAAAGGTAATCTGTCTCTGACCGGAATCCGGGATGTGCGGGATTCCTTAAAACGGCTGGAGATTGGAAGCTCCCTTAGCATTCCGGAATTATTATCCATCAGTTCTCTTCTGACTGTAGCTGCCCGCGCCCGCTCTTATGGGCGGAGGGAGGAACTGGAGCAAACGGAGGATGACTCCCTGGACAAAATGTTCTCTTCTCTGGAACCGCTGGTGACAATCAATAATGAGATCAAACGGTGCATTCTCTCAGAAGAAGAAGTGAGTGATGATGCCAGCCCGGGCTTATTCCGGGTCCGCCGTTCCATAAAGGGAATCCACGACCGGATTCACACACAGTTGAACAGTATTTTAAATTCCAGCCGTACTTATCTTCAGGATGCAGTAGTTACTATGCGGGACGGACGCTACTGTCTTCCCGTGCGGTCTGAGTATAAAAATCAGGTATCCGGCATGGTCCATGACCAGTCTGCCACTGGTTCCACTTTATTTGTAGAACCTATGGCCATTATCCAGCTGAACAATGAACTGCGCACCATGGAGATTCAGGAGAACAAAGAAATTGAGGCAGTTCTGGCTGATCTGAGCAATCAGCTTGGCCCTTATACGGAAAGCATTGCCCTTGATCTTCAGATTTTGACCCAGCTTGACTTTATTTTTGCCAAGGCGGCCTTGTCCCGCCATTATAAAGGCAGCGAGCCCAAATTCAACACGGAAGGCAGAATCCATATTAAAGATGGGCGTCATCCGCTTCTGGCTCCTGAAAAGGTAGTTCCCATAACCATATGGCTGGGAGACACCTTTGACCTGCTCATCATCACTGGCCCCAATACCGGAGGCAAGACGGTTTCTTTAAAGACCACCGGGCTTTTTACCCTTATGGGACAGGCTGGGCTTCACATTCCGGCCTTTGAGGGTTCCGAACTGGCAGTCTTTGATGAAGTCTTTGCAGATATTGGAGATGAGCAGAGCATTGAACAAAGCCTCAGCACTTTTTCTGCCCACATGACCAATATTGTGGATATTCTGGATAAGGCAGACAGCCGCTCCTTATGTCTTTTTGACGAGCTGGGCGCTGGCACAGATCCTACGGAAGGCGCGGCGCTTGCTATGGCTGTGCTTCATTTTCTTCACAATATGAAATGCCGGACCATGGCAACTACCCATTACAGTGAGCTGAAAGTCTATGCGTTAAGCACCTCCGGAGTGGAAAATGCCTGCTGTGAATTTGACGTTCAGACTTTACGCCCCACCTACCGGCTCCTCATCGGAATCCCAGGCAAAAGCAATGCCTTTGCCATATCCCAAAAGCTGGGACTTCCGGATTATATTATTGAAGATGCCAAAAGCCGGATTGAATCTGAAGATGAGGCGTTTGAAGATATTATCAGCCGTCTGGAGGAAAGCCGTGTAACCATTGAAAAAGAAAGGCTGGAAATCCAGTCCTATAAAAATGAGGTCAGCCGCCTGAAGGCACGTCTGGAACAGAAGGAGGAGCGTTTTGATGAGCAGAAGGAAAAGATGATCCGCTCTGCCAAAGAGGAGGCCCACCGAATTCTTCGGGAAGCTAAGGAAACAGCTGACCAGACGATCAAGAATATTAACAAGATCAGCGCTGCCTCAGGAATTGACACGCGGGCTTTGGAAGCGGAACGGACGAAGCTTCGGGAGAATCTGAAAAAGGTGGAGGGCGGGCTGTCCTTAAGACAGGAAAGCCGCAGCCAGAAAACTCCGGACCCCAAATCTCTCCACTTAGGCGACTCGGTCCGTGTTCTCTCTATGAATTTAAAAGGAACCATCAGCACTCTGCCAGATGCCAAGGGCAATTTATTTGTTCAAATGGGCATTCTCAGATCCCAGGTCAATATAAAAGATCTGGAGCTGATTCAGGAGGCTGCGGGCAGTGGTTCAAAGGAACACAGAAAAGGCTCTGGCAGCAGTGGAATTAAAATGTCCAAATCTTCTGCCGTCTCCCCTGAGATCAATCTTCTTGGCATGACGGTTGATGAGGCAATTCCATTGCTGGATAAATATTTGGATGACGCGTACATCGCCCACTTACAGCAGGTGCGGGTTGTACACGGAAAAGGCACCGGGTCCCTGCGTTCAGGAATCCACAAGCATTTAAAACGGGTAAAAATCGTAAAAGAATTTCATCTGGGCGAATTGGGGGAAGGAGACGCCGGTGTTACGATTGTTGTGTTTAAGGGATAATTCATGTCAGATTCCAGCCCCGTCTGAACTGTAACATACTACAAACCATAGGCACATAAAAGGAGGAACGGAATACCATGGCTGAAAAACAACGGATTTTAATCGTAGATGATGACGAGAATATTGCAGAGCTGATCTCTCTTTACTTGATCAAAGAATGTTTTGAGACAACTACAGTCCACGATGGAGAAGCAGCGCTTCGTGTATTTTCTGAGTTTAAACCGAATCTGATCCTGCTGGATTTGATGCTTCCAGGCATAGACGGTTATCAGGTCTGCCGGGAACTGCGTGCCACCTCCCAGGTACCTATTATTATGCTCAGCGCCAAAGGGGAAATCTTTGACAAGGTGCTGGGGCTGGAACTAGGCGCAGATGATTATATCATCAAACCTTTTGATTCCAAAGAAATGGTAGCGCGGGTGAAGGCAGTCCTCCGCCGCTATCATGCTGTCCCCGCCTCTTCGGTTCCCAAATCCGAACAGCAGGGAGATTATGTGGAATATCCGGATTTGATTGTAAACCTGACCAACTATTCTGTAACCTATTGCGGGCGTTCTGTAGAAATGCCGCCTAAAGAGCTGGAGTTGCTGTATTTCCTTGCTTCCTCCCCCAATCAGGTCTTTACCAGAGAACAGCTTTTAGACCATATATGGGGATATGAATATATTGGAGACACCCGGACTGTGGATGTGCATATTAAACGGCTTCGGGCCAAGATTAAAGACCATGCCAACTGGTCCCTGACAACTGTGTGGGGAATTGGATATAAGTTTGAAGTAAAAAGATAGATTCCAACCGGCGTTCGCCCGATGTGGAAACTGACATGAATTTTGGCTTACAAGCGAGCTTGACGTCCAAAATTCATGTCAGTTTCCCCTCCGTCTGAACTGTTGCGAAACTTAAAGATTCACCGCTCTTGGCAGGGAGAATATAAACTCTGTCCCCACCCCTTCTGTACTGACCACATCAATGTTCTCCCCATGAGCCTGAATAATCTCCTTAACAATGGAAAGCCCCAGCCCAGTACCTTTTTTATCTTTTCCTCTGGAAAGGTCAGTTTTATAGAACCGTTCCCATATTTTCTTCACATTATCTTTGGGAATCCCGATTCCTGTGTCTTTCACTGACACAAATATTTTTTCATACCGGACAGATGTCTGTATATAAATCGTGGAATCTGTGTGGCTGAACTTAATTGCATTATCAATCAGATTATAGAGAACCTGCTGAATCTTTCCCAAATCTGCATAAACCATCTGAATATTGTCAGAAAAAGTCAGGTCAAAGTTAATATCCTTGGAATCACAGGTTCCTTCAAAGGAAGCTGCTGTATCCTTAATCACACGGTTAATGTCAAAATTGGTTCTGGACAAAAATCCCTTGCTGTCCAAAGTACTCAAAGTAAGCATTCCCTGAGTCAGCTTGTTAAGCCGGTCTGTCTCAGCAATCACCCGTGTCAGATAGCGTTCGCTCATCTCCGGCGGAATCGTCCCGTCAATAATCGCTTCCAGATAACCTTTGATGGAAGTAAGGGGGGAACGGAAATCGTGGGAAACATTGGCAATAAATTTCCTCTGATATTCTTCCATTTTGTTTAATTCACCAGACATATAATTCAAGGTGTCTGCCAGATATCCCATTTCGTCGTGGGTCTTTAAATCAATCTGGTAAGTCAGATTGCCTGCCGCATATTCATTGGCTCCCACTGTAATCTTCTTAAGGGGAAAATATACCGTTTTTGTAAATACCAGCAATATGATCAATGAAAGGAGAAACATTACAGCTCCGGTGATATACACAACATTCAAAGCCTCATTCGCTTCATTATGAATCTGTGAAACCGGCAAATGTACCAGCACATATCCATATGTATTATAATTTCCTGTAATGGGAGCAGACACGCTTACCACCTCATAGGGAAACTGGCCATAATAATTCCCGATTCTGTAATACCGGTTTCCTGCTGCTGTAGGGTCAAAGTTCTCGATCATCATACCAGACCGGGAAGACTGGTCGCTGTCAACCACAATAATCCCCTGCCGGTTCACCACCCAAATCTCAGTTCCCAAAAATACAGCCACTGCCTGCAGCTGAGGATAAGCAGCATTCAAATCCTGCCGCTTTCCCTGATATACACTGCTGTAAGAAGCAGCAATTAAATTGGCCTCATCATACATGGCAGCTGTCTTCTCTTCTAATAAATGGAGGTACATCATATGGGATGAGCCGGTAGCAATTGCCACAAATCCCAGTAATCCAAAAATCAGATATCCTAATATAAATTTATAATAAAGAGAATGCTTCATACCTTCCTCCTTTCCAAAATCCTTTTTCCTGTTTTTCATTTTTTATTATACATGAATCCTTCTTGCTGAGCAATTGGGTTTCCAGCACATCTTTCCCTTTTTTAACATGAATTATGCAACGTAAGTTTTGAGTGTCATGTCCATACTAACCATGAACACGAAAGAAAGGAGTGAATCTATGATGAGCGCTTGTATCTGCAAACCTGCTCCTGCATCCTGTGGATGCGGAGAGAAGCTGCCAGCTCCCGCACCTTCTGCGGGCCTTACCCTTGCTATGGCTACTGTACCAGTGCAGCAGTGGG
>CATLIJ010000067.1 GCA_949948825.1 uncultured Clostridiaceae bacterium | reverse complement strand
TTTTCGGATATGGCTGGACAGGAGAAGGAGTAACCCTTACCTATTGCCAAAACCGGGGGGAGGTTACTGCCAATCTGTTTGCCGGAGGAATCGGCGGACGCATGACAGGCATCTATGAAAGCGGGACGTTTGGGGAGGAAGGGCATAATGCCCCGTCCATAAAAAACTGCATCAATGACGGGCTGATTCTGTGCTCCCGGGAGGCAGGCCATGAAGAGTCAGAGGAAAGGCTGGAGGGAAGATATTTTGGAGGAATCCTGGGCTTTGGGTATCAGGTGCGTGTGGACGCATCTGTCAGTAACTCCGGCCGTTCCAGCAGTTTCCAATATTCCTTTGACATGAAGGACAAAAACCTGGTGGGACAGTATGTAGGAGGCATATTGGGCTATGGAAGAAACAGCAGCCTGTCCGGGTGCAGTACCAGCAGGGGCGGCTACATTTTGGGCTCTGATTATGTGGGCGGAATTGCAGGAGGTCTGTCCAATGACAGCGGGGAGGCGATTTTGGAAGCTGGCGGAGTGACAATCAATGCCAGTTATGTGATTGGCAACAATTATGTAGGAGGAATTGCAGGCAAAAACGGCGGCGACAGAGAGGAGGATATCTCCACCACCATTGCAAGCTGCATTAACAATGGGGTGGCAGCTGGCTATGGGCGTTATATCGGCGGAATTGCAGGGTACAATGGAAAAAAAGGAGAGATCAGAAACTGTGCCAGCTATCTGTCAGATTATGACCGGTCTGTTTTTAACCAGATTGTCAATGAATGGAAGACCACAGGAGACTGTGCCGGCGGGCTGGCAGGATATAACAATGGAAGCATTGTGTTTGAACCAGAAAGTGAGTCCATAACAGTAAAGTCAGTTTCCAGTATTGTGGTGGGAAAGGATTATGTGGGCGGCATCATTGGCTTTAATGACACAGAGGGCAGCCTTGATGTAAGCTACAACCTGATTGGCGGTCAGGTGTATGGGTTTGGCGATGGGGTGGGCGGCTGTATTGGCCTGAATGCATCGGAGAAGCTTCTCACACAGGCTCTCACAATCCGGCCCTCTGGCGTATGGGGGCAATATTGTGTGGGCGGCTGTATTGGCGCCAATGTGGTGGACCTGTCAGAGGATAGGAAGATGGACCGGATAAAGGCAGACAATGTGCTGGGAAGTATTTCCGGAAAGGCATTTACTGGCGGTGTGATCGGGTATCAGAGGACCTATACCTCCAGCCAGCTGGGCGGCCAGACTGTGAGGGATTATTTGTTAGAGGGAAGCTTGCCCAAGCTTCTGCCAGGGCTTCAGGAGGACCGGATTCCTACAGATGTGTTAAAGTCAGACAACAGCTATTATCTGACTCTTTCCAACCAGAGGAATGACACAGAGGCCAGTCTGAATCAGATGAACAACAATATGCCAATCCACTCAGATTATTATACTGGCGGCATTGTGGGATACTGTGAGAAAAACAGCCGTCTGGTTCTGAAAAACTGCAGAAACGGAGGAAGTATTGAAAGAAACCTGGAGGCAGATTCACAGGGAGTTTCTTTAAAAGCATATTTAGAGCATCAGGAAATCCCGATTGCTGAGCTTGCCGGGGAGGAGGATGTTGAGATTTACATGACCGGCGGCATGATCAGCGTTAATCTGGACAATCAAATCATTGACCACTGCTCCAACACTGGCAGCATCAGCGGAGTAGCAGGGCTGGGCGGAATCGTGGGCTTTAATGCAGGAGGGGTGTTTAACTGTGAGCTGGCAGATAATTTTGGAAATGCAGCTTTAAACTATATTGGCGGAATTGCAGGGTTGAATATTCATGCAGATTCAGACCATGAAGGGGAGCTGGATAAAACCTATCAGGATTATACAGGCAGGAATTGGTCTTATGCTTCCGGCACCATTGCCAGGTGCAGCACCCAGCCTGGACGAACCATCCTGGGTCACAGCTATGTAGGCGGGATTGCCGGCTGGAACTTAAAGGGCGGAATCTTAAAGGAAAATGAAAACCAGGCCAATGTAACGGCCTTTGGAAATTATGCCGGAGGAATTACAGGAGGCAACAGCGGAGTGGTGGAGGTGTGGGAGGACACCAGCACCAGAGATCATTTTATTCAGGGAATGGAGGGAATCGGAGTCGGGGGAATCGTCGGCTGGAACAAAAAGGGCGGCGTAATCACAGTGGAAGGCTCCGGGGCAGCAAACGGCGAGGTGGTGGCTGTAGGGAGTCATGTAAGTGTGACAGGCTTTCAGAAGGCTGGAGGAATTGTGGGAATCCACGAGGGAACCCTGAAGGCTGCGGAGGGAACTTATCTGACCTGTAAGGCAGATCTGGTCCGCACTCAGGAGGGGTATGCAGGCGGAATTGCAGGCTCTCTGACATCAGAGGAGGAGGGAGCTGGCCTGGATGAAGATTTTGGGGAGGATCTGACAGAGGGAGTCCAGGTGGAAATCACCCGGATGAGAAACCGATCCGGGTCTGTGACAGCAGACCGGGGACCTGCCGGAGGCATTGTGGCAGTTAATCTGGAAAATGCTGTGCTTTGGGAATGTGAGAATTTGGGTTCTGTCAGCAGTGACCAGGGTTATGCCGGAGGAATTGCGGCAGAAAATTATGGGGAGCTGATTCAATGCTTTGTGGGAGAGAAGGAGAAGAAGACAGGGCTTGAGATCCGAGGCGAGGGAAGTGATGCCATAGGCGCTGTGTGCGCTGTGAATTATGAAAGCGGACGGGTGATGGCCAGCGTGCCTCTTGGGGGAATCCTGCTGTCCGGAGACGCAGAGGCAGCAGGCGGAGTGACAGGAAGGAACCTGGGATATATTTCCGGTGAGGCGGAGCTTGATGATTTAAAAACAGTGGAGGTTAAGCTGTCCTATATGCCCGAGCTGGATCTTGGCTTCGGAAACTTAAGCGTAGGCGGAGTGGCAGGAGAAAACGGGGAGGAGGGAGAAAAAGGAGCCTGGGAGGAATCATGGATTATTGAGAATATAATAGTTGATTCCAGAGGGATTGATTTGATTGCCGAGACGAATTATCAGTACATAGGAGGCATAGCCGGAAGAAACCAGGACAGCGCAAGGGTAGAGGGCTGTACCTTTTCCGGAACGATCACAGAGGATAAGGGAGGCACTGCAGGCGCATGTTATGGAGGCATAGCCGGGGAAAACCGGGGAGAGCTTACAGAATGCAGGATCAAAGGCATTTCCATGGCTGTTGACGGGGTGTACACAGCCACCAGCACCAGCACAGCAGCCCAAAAGGAGGCTTTATCCTCCCATACAGGAGGCGTGGCCGGGAAAAATGAAACCACAGGACAGATTGTGGGATGCCTGATTGAAAAGGGCAGCAAAACCAGCCGGATTGAGGTGGAAAGGGGAATGGCCGGAGGAATTGTGGGCTACAACAAGGGAAGTCTTCGGCTGTCCGGGGATGCGGTGACAGAGAAGCTGATGGCAGAAGGCGGAGCCTCAGGCAGCCAGGGCCTGAACGGGAAAGAGCTGGCAGCCAGAGCAGAGCTTTATGGTATTGCTGCAGACAGCAGTTATGTGACCTGGAATGGAACCAACAAGGCTTCTCTGGAAAGCTTCCGCTACAATGGGTCAAATAACAGTGTGAGCAGCGGGCGGAGCATGGTCCTGATTTTGTCGGTAAACGGCAATCTGGGAGGCATTACTGCCTACAACGGGCCGGAAGGGAAGGTGGATTACTGTGCCACCGGAGACTGGTATCTGAATAATAAGTCAGATGCCATAGGAGTGGGTACCGGAGGAATCATCGGCATGAATGAATCCGAGGAGGATCTTTCCTTTTTGCTGAACCAGGCATTTGTGGGAAGACAGCTTTCTTCTAATGACACCAACCGGTTTGCCGGAGGAATCATCGGCAATCAGAACAATACGACTAGGGACGGATGGAAGCTTAGGGGCTGTGTTAATTACGGCACAGTATACTGCCTGCGGACCCATTACTCGGGAGGCATTTTAGGCCAGTGGACCGGGACCGGAGGAACCCTGGAGCAGTGCTATAATTACGGCAATCTGCAGACCACCTATGGCACCGGATGGGTAGGCGCGTCAGGAGGCATTGTGGCCCAGCTTTACCATGCTTATGAGGGAAATGAGTATAATATCATAAGCAGCGGGAATTACGGCAATATTTTCGGGCAGACAGGCAGAAGCAATGCAAATTGTGCCAATGACAGCGCGGGAATTTTAGGAAATGTGACGGCATATGAGTCTGGCAGCGCCAAGGGGGCTCAGAATTATACCATCCAGGTGATGGACTGTGTCAATGGCTCCGGGGTGGAGATTTATTCCAATTCCATGGCATCCGGAATCGTGGGATTCTTCTCCTGCGATAATCCCAGGAGCCAGGACCAGATTGGCAGGGCCACTGGAAATATTAAGCTTCATATAGAAAGGTGCCGCAATTTTGCAGCTGTGCTCACAGGAGGAGGCGGAAACCTTTTTGTGGGAGGTATTTTCGGAGAGCGGTACGGGGCGGACGGAGCAGCCAATACAGTGTTAAAGGATTGTTATTCGGTCCATCCTCAATATGACACCGCCAATAGCAGCGGGTATTATTACAGGAAAAAGGGCTATCCCATTGTGTCTTATTCCACCAATAACCAGAATGTAACAAAGCTTCAGGCAAAAGGGAATTACTTTTTCAGTGATGAGAGGACAGGAGGCATTAACAGCTTCAGCCCATCCGGCACAACGGCAATCACAGATACTCTGAAAAGGGCGGGAACTGGCTGTGCATACCTGATTTCTTATAATGGAGAGGACTATGCAGCAGCCTTAAACCCAGGAACCAGGGTGTCTGGTCTGGAGATTGAAAAGGATAAGGTTTACCGGGGAGCTGACAGAACCTTGGCAGTCGGCACAGTTTTGTTTAAGCTTTCCTCAGGGTATGGAGGCTTGGGGGCTGTGTTAAGGAAGGAAAGCGGCTTTGATGAGCAGGTACGCTATGCTTATCATAAGATAGAAAGCAGCAACAATTTGATTCAGGAGGAAATGATTGCCAGGGAAATGATGCTGCCGAAGCGGGTGACGGTGGAAAAAAAGGGAAGTCAGCTTGCCATCCAGGTAGAGCCATGGCCAGGAAGCGATCCCTTCCGTTATGAGGCTGTGTTATATGCAGGCAGCCAAAGGCTGATGGATTTTGAATTTTATTCGGATGCTTATTATCTGGAGCTTCCCAAATCTGCGGCAGCTTATGGAGACCAGCTCAGTGTTCAGGTAAGGGCCTGCAGCATGTTTGAAGATGTGGAGCCGTCTGAGTGGAGGGATTCGGAAGACAGTGCAGACAATCTGCCCACTCTTCCCAAGCCGGAGCTTCAGATTGAGCTGGACAAAAATGCAGATAACCTGCTGTTATACCGGTTCCTTCTGAAAAACCAGGAAAGCTACCTGAATTATGGGGAAAACTGGTATATTGCAGTAGATTTTATGGACGGAACCTCTTCCCTGCAAATGAAGCCGGACGGAAAGGGAGGGCTGACAGGAAATTACCTTTTGGCAAATAAAGATTCCCTTCAGCAGCTTCGGGTTCAGGCTGTCAGCCTGGATGGGGATGTGGATGATTCTTCTCAGATATCTGTACCCGCCTGTCTGCCTGCCTACATACCAGAGATTACCCTGGCGGAAAAGGCAGGACAGAAAAAGGCAGTGCCAGGATGCCAGGTGTCTGGAACGAATTTTTCTGATTTGAAAATTACAGTTACATTAGATGCTTCTGGTTCTGGCAATGTGACCACGCCTCCTGTGTACCGGGCAGAGCTTACGGGAACCTGGAAGGAGGGAGAGGAGGAGAGAACCGCAGTATTTATGAGCAGGGATATTCTGACTGCCTCCAATGGCAAAGCATCTGCAGTATTTACGGATCTGCCCTCTTATCTGGCAGATGTGGAGGATCTGCATGTGCGGGTATGGTATGGGGAGCCTGGTTTGGGCCCGGTCTGCACCTATTATCCGGTAGCTTTGGAGGAAAAGGACAAGGCGAATATTTTTACTTACACAGCAAAAGAGGAAGAACCCTGGACTTATGCCTACAGCCCGGTGCTGGAGGAGACCATTTTTGACAATCAGCATACCTTTCAGGATTGCCGTTGGGTATCTCAAAATCTGATTGTCTGGCTTCCCTATCCAGTTCTGGCAGAGGAGGTTGTTTATGAAGAAAATCAGGACAAACGGCTGGAATATACGTTTTCCTGGGATGAGGACACGTACAAGGAGGGCGACTGCTATTTTGTCTCTCTCACCGGAATCCGGAAAAAGGAGCAAGGAGGGAGCACGGATCAGATCGTTTTGCTGAATGGTAAGGAGGTGGAGGACTGCAGGATTACAATTGATGCAGAGGATTGGGACTATGATGAGGTGGAGCTGACCGTAACCCGTAAGGGAGAGGAAGGAAAGGGAGAGCTGGGACGCTCCTCTGTGAAGACTTACCTGGTCAGAAAGCGTCTGCCCAGACCGTCCCAGCCCAAGGTGACGAATCCGAATATTGATGAGCTGTTCTATGAGATTCAGTGGGAGCCAGTAAGGCCAGAGGAGGGATGCAGCTATTATGATGTGTATTTCCAGCCTTATGGAGAAGATGGCACTGTTTTAGAGGAAGCAGTGCTGGTTGTGGACAGTGTAGAGGCTGGCGAGGAAAATCAGGAGGATGGAAAGTATAAAAAGATGGTTGACCTGGAAGCTTATGCAGGCAGAAAGGGCCTGATCTTTGTGGTGGTCCGTCCGTCGGATTCTGCGGAAAATACCCAATATGTCAGGAGCGTGGATGGCATTACCACAGAAATTCCCATACCGGCAAGAGTTGCAGAGCCTTCTGTGACCTGGAGCAAGGATGCAGACTGGGTGTATGAGAAGGATAAGCCTTTGTCCATGAAGCAGTTTACAGAAGAAAAGCTGAAGGTCATGGTGACAGCAGATGATGCCCAAAGTATTCCCTCCGGAGACAGCGGATATCTTCTGAAGGCTTATGTGTTTGACACAGAGGATCATGCAAAAGAAGCCATGGATGCTGTTACAAGCCCGGACGCTGGCGGAGAAGAGCCGGAGGGCCTGCTGGCCTATTACCCTGGAGCAAGCGGGGGAAAGCCGTCTCTGCCGGTTATGATGGAGACAGACAGCAGTACACAGTACAGTCATATTCTCACAGGACTTCCGGCAGAATATGCAGGAAAATACCTCCTGTGCAGCACCAGAATCTCAGCCGGAGACGGGCAGGTCAGCTCCAGGTGGGTGTTAAACCCGGATATCTGGCAGCTTCCGTTCATAAAGCTTGCTTCTCCTAAAGTGCTTTTGAAAAACCTGGAAAGGAAAGTACCTGTGATTGTACAAACCAATCCGGACCTGGAGGGAGAGGAGGAGGAGTGGACAGCAGATACCATTGTCCTGACCTGGGACAGCGAGGAGCCTGCCAAAGCCTACGGAGTGACCCTGACCGGAAAGGACGGGCAGAGCCGCACCTACAAGCTTGTTGAGGAGGAGGACCAGGTGATGGTCTATGAAAAGGAGGAAAGTACCGATACCTGGACAGAAGGGGATTTATCAGATTATACAGTAATCATTAACGGACAGTATGAGGAGGCACAGCTTCCCTATACCTATGAGGCGGAGCTTTCCGCCAGCCTGCAGGTGAAGAAAAAGGGAGATGGATTTACTTACCAGTTGATTCTTCCAGATGCAGACCGGTTAAAGCCTAAGGAGGATGTGATTATCCGGGACAGCATTCTGCGTCCAACCCATACAGTAACTATATGGGCAGCAGCAGAGGAAGACAGTGATGCTTTTGTGGATTCGGACGAAGAGACGGTTTCCCTGGGAAGCCTGGATGATGAGGAAGACGGGATTTTGCTGAAAAATGATCTGACTCCTGATCTGGATTTGGGAGAAACCGAAGAAGCAGAAAAGGAAGGTTTGGAGTCTTTGGAGGAAGAGAGTGACGAGCCTTCTTCAGAGGAAGAGAGTGAGGAGTCCACAAAGGAAGAAAGCGACGAGTCCTCTTTGGAGAAGGAGAGTGAGGGGGCTTCAAAGGAAGAAAGTGACGAATCTTCTTCAGAGGAGGAGAGTGAGGAGTCCACAAAGGAAGAAAGTGACGAATCTTCTTCAGAGGAGGAGAGTGAGGAATCCACAAAGGAAGAAAGTGAGGAGTCTTCTTCAGAGGAGGAGAGTGAGGAGTCCACGAAGGAAGAAAGTGAAGAGTCCTCTTCAGAGGAGGAGAGTGAGGAATCCTCAAAGGAAGAAAGTGATGAGTCCTCTTCGGAGGAGGAGAGTTTGGAGTCCACGAAGGAAGAAAGTGAAGAGTCTTCTTCAGAGGAGGAGAGTGAGGAGTCCTCAAAGGAAGAAAGTGAAGAGTTCTCTTCAGAGGAGGAGAGTTTGGAGTCCACGAAGGAAGAAAGTGACAAGTCCTCTTCAAAGGAAGAGAGTGCAAAATCTTCAGAGGAAGAAAGCACAGGAACTTCTGTGAAGGAAAGTGCAGAGTCTAAAGCCGAAGCAAGTGCAAAATTCCAGGAGACAGAAAATGTGGAGTCTAAAGCCGAAGAAAGTGTAAAATTCCAGAAGGCAGAAAGAGCAGAGTCTAAAGCCGAAGAGAATGGGAAGTCTCAGAAGACGGAAAGTACAAAATCTAAAGCCGAAGCAAGTGCAAAATCCCAGGAGACGGATAGTGCAGAGTTTAAGGCTGAAGAAAGTGCAGAGCTTTGGAAGAAGAGCATCCAGTCTTACGAGAAAAAGAGTCAGCTCGTGAATAGGAGTGCAAATTTCCAGGAGGTAAAGAGCAATTCAGTGGATGAAAGCACAAAATCCAGAGCTGCTGAAATTCCATACTCTAGGAAAAGCGCATGTGAATTTTTTGTAGTGGAAAAGAAGAAAAAATATATGTAATCATTTCGGAGATTATTTCCGGGCAAAATTTTAAAACAGAAGGGAGGGCAAAGGGCCTGTGAGACACAATTCAAAAAAGGGAACTGCCCTTGTGATGGCAGCTTGTGTATCTGCATTTTTGGCAGCGTTTTCTCTGGCAATGGTCTACACCTCAGGACTTTTGCTCTCCCGCGCCAATCGGCGTCTGGAACAGGAACGGAGCTATCAGGCAGCGCAAAGCTTTGCCAAAGTGCTGGATTTTGAACTGAAAAGGTATAATGAGATGGAGAACGCTCTTACAATGGCTCCAAATGACAGCTTTTACCGATATGTATACAAATTTTTAGAGGGAGCTTACGGAGAGTATGATCCGGAACATCCGGAGGAAACGATTTTTCATTACACATCCTCCAATGATACAACCGGAAACGAAGAATATGGAAAAATTAAGGTGGTATTGTATAAAGAGACAAGCCGGGAGGAGGATGACAGCCTGACCGGAGATATTATGCGGGAAGATAACAGTCCTCAGGATATATTGAATATGACTTTTCAAAGATATGTTTTCACAGTGGAAGTGACTGCTGTATTAAACGATATACCGTACAGCTACAGTACAGAATACACCCAAAGCGCTGCCTATGAAGTATATTTTAGCTGCAATGGAGTGGGAATTACATGGAAGGATAATCATTGGTGCCGGACAGGAACCGACCAGGAATATATAATCAGCGGGGATGAAAAGGTTCACTATGAATTTAACAATAACAGGATTACAAGATGTATTTTTGATCCTGTGTTTACTGAAGACGAGGAATATTGAATATGATATTGGGAAAATTGAAAAAACAACATCTTTATTCCGGTGAATCTTTACCGGAAGTCATGGTCAGTGGCCTTCTTTTTCTACTAATGGCAGCAGTCCTTCAAGGAGCTGTAGCCTTCGGTAGCAGTGTAAAAATAAAAAGTGAATCGATTCGGAAGAAAAATGCGGAGATTTGCCGGGAACTGAGGGAAACTTCGTGGACAGATGGCAATGAGACTGCTGTGTATTCTTTTGTGGCTATTTCTCAGGATGAATCTCAGGTGGGGACTGCCAAGCTGTTTCAGGTAGAAGTCAGACTGGGCAGAAAAGAGATTTTGAGCGGAACCGACCAGATTACCTTTTATATGTTTGGGCCTCCGGAGGTTTCCGGGCAGCCAGAGACGCCAGATCCGGGAGGTGAAGGGCCATGAAAAAATGGCACAGCTTGAAAAAAAGAAGAAGAGCAGGAACGACTCTGGTGGAAATGGTTGTCACCATGCTTTTGTCAGGAATAATGATGGCCATGATGGTGGGAATCATGAGTCCGGCGGCAAAAATGTTTGTGCGGCTCCAAAAGCAGCAGTTTGCCCAGCTGATTATGGATAATACCATTTCTCAGCTGCAGGGAATCGCCAGACAGGCAGTCAGCTATGCAAAGGTGTATGCTTCCGTAGCATCTGACACGGAGAATCTGGTTGCAGATCAGGAAGGGACTGACAGGGGAGGAATTTTGGAATTTAGGAATACCCAGGGTTACGTGGTGCTGATTTCCGCAGACAGCTGTCCGGAAACTGCTCTTTATTTGGGGACAACAAAGATCGGAACAGTAAAGCCGGAGGATATGAAGGCAGGAACCTTGTTTATCAGGTATTATACCAGCAGTGATTCGATTCAGAAAAAATATGTGTATGAAAATGCAGAGGGAGCTATAGCCAGAGC
>CATLIJ010000066.1 GCA_949948825.1 uncultured Clostridiaceae bacterium | reverse complement strand
TTCCGAACAGACCGGATTCTCCAGCTTTACCCAGTTTAACCGGGTTTTCCGGAAATTTTGCGGCATGTCCCCCTCTGACTACAAGATATCCGCTCAGAATCAGACCAGCTATGGGGAAACTCTTCCACGGGATATTGCCATTGTCTCTCCTTGATGCAGAGACTGCTTGAGGAATGTTGCCTCAAGGATATGGTCAGATGAATGGAATCTAAATTTCTCTTTTCGACAAATCAAAATTTGTTAAAAGCAAAATAAGTAATGTTTTTTGTTTATTTTGGCAATATACGAGTAGATTTTGCTTACTTCCTCTGCTATGATAAAAAAGACCTTACAGAAAACTGTCATTTGTACAGATAATCCTGTAATGGATTCACTTTAGGAGGAGGTATTCTTATGAAACACAACAAATTATTCAAACAGACCGGAGCGCTCACTTTGGCTCTTGCCCTGTCCGCTGCTCCCTGTCAGGCAGCTGTGGACCCATCTGCCATTGATCCGGTCCCTGGACCTCATGGCTACTTTGTTGACACCTACAAGACCAACAATATGGACAACATGACGCCAGAATCCAATGCAGTTATTGGGGTTCTATCCCCATTTCTAACCCTGTGGCAGCCTGGAAGCAGCTGGGACAATGGGACAAAACTGGGTCCTGGCGGAAATCTGGTGCTGGATTCCAACATCAACCGCTGTATTGAGATTACCAGCCAGCGGACCAGGGACCAGGAGCTTCCTGCCTATCTCACAGACCGGCAAAATCAAAACTGGTCCTCCTTAAAGGGACTTGGTCCCTATGAAGCTTCTTTTAAAGAACTGGCCCATGCAGCTACCTCCCTTCCGGACGAGATTCCTGCGGATGCAGAGACAGTCAAATACAGTGATAAAGGCGGCGCAAACGGAGAATGGGCGGACACTTCCTCCCAACTTGGCCATATAGTGGAACTGGTGAATACAGTTCGGGGACCTCATGCCAGCGGAAATCCGGCTAAAATCTATTTTCAGTATATGCGTCCTTTCCGGTGGAGCGATCAGGTGAATCTTCTCCCTGCCTTAAAGCCTTGTGCTTCAGACCCGATTAAGGATGGCGGTTTCCCCAGCGGACACACAAACGCTGGTTATCTGGCCTCTCTGTCTCTTGCCTATGCTGTGCCTGAGCGGTATCAGGAATGTCTGACCAATGCCTCTGTGATTGGCAATTACCGGATTGTGGCTGGTATGCATTCTCTCATGGATGTAATGGGCGGAAGAACTATGGCAACTGCTTTAGCTGCTGCCTCCCTGTATGACCCGGAAAATGCCGGGTTAAAATCAGCAGCCCGACAGGAAGCTGCTGCCATCCTCTTAAACCACAAGGATACGAATGCTTCTGATGCCTACGCTGATTACCAGAGCAACCGGGCCCAATACGAAGAGCGCCTGACCTATGGAATGCCAAGAACCGGTGATCCCAACAAAGCGATGACCGTCCCCAAGGGCGCAGAGGTTCTTTTGGAAACCCGTTTCCCCTATCTGGATGAGACACAGCGCAGATGGATTCTGTATTCCACTGGCCTGCCTTCTGGCTACGCATTTCTGGATGATGCTGAAGGCTGGGGACGTCTGAACCTTTTTGCCGCTTCTGCTGGCTATGGTGCATTCCACACAGATGTCTCTGTTACCATGGATGCATCCCTGGGCAGTTTTTCTGCCTATGACACCTGGCAGAACGATATTTCCGGCGAAGGCTCCCTTTCCAAAAATGGCTCCGGCACTTTGGCTCTTGCAGGAAATAACACCTATACTGGCAATGTTTCCGTAAATGACGGAACCCTTCTGGCTGCATCCTCTTCTGCCTTTGGTCAAGGGTCCGTTGACAACCATGCCACAGTATCTGAAGCGGTCAACGCCCCGGTTGTCATTGCCGGAAATTTTAATCAAGATGAAAACGGCGTGTTAATGCTGGATGTAAATACAGAAAATGATACGCTCCAAATCGGCCAGACTGCACGGCTTGGAGGTACTTTAAAAGTGGACTTTTCCGACTATCCGGTCCCTGCTTATGGTATGAAGATTCTCACTGCCAGCCAGATTGAAGGCAGCTTCTCCTCTGTTGAAACCGTTGGACTTTCCCAAGACCGGACCCTTGTTGTCTTTCAGGATGGGATATATGTAAAAAAGAAATAAGATTAAGATATGGTTCCGGCTCATCCTGTGTGAATGACTTTGGATGGGCCGGGGGAAAATTATTATTAGTTCCATTCAATTTTCATCTATTGCATCCATATTCATTTCTAATCTGTAATAAATATCAATATCTCTGATAATATTGTCAATATCCTCATTATTTAACTCATTTATCCATTGTTCAAGCTCATTTATTGTTATAATTTCTTCGATTGCTTTATGATAGCGTTCTTCAATAACAACCATACCACTCGCCCGTTTATCTATGTATTTTTCTAAATCACTCAATATAACATCCTTCGAAGTATTTGTCTTAATCACGAATGTAATGGGAAAGTGCATAACTTTATCAATATCCAAAAGGTATTTATCATAACTCTTGAAACTTATTTTAAATTCGCCGTTTACTCTTGAATTTAGTGCATGATTTTGCATTCGTCTTACGTTTCTTTTCTTTTATAAGGTATTTGCCATTATATTCATATGTTATTCCAGTTCGGCGCAAACCCATTTCAAAATATTCCTCATTCATATCGATGCCAATTCCCACTCTGCCTAATCGTACTGCTACAGCTGAAGTGGTAAAGGAACCGGAAAATGGATCTAAAACAACGTCTCCTACATTTGAAGAAGCTTTAATAATACGCTCCAGCAAAACCTCCGGTTTTTGTGTTGGATGATTTTCATACTCATCCATTTTAAATCGGACACGGCTAAATTCCCATACATTTCCTGGAACCTTTTCCGTATTATATGGCTGAGGAGGATTTTTTCGATAATCAATCAACTTTCTTTGAGCGCCTGTTTTTGCTTCTACCAAAACATCCTGATGGTTGAATGTATATTTTGCCTTTGCATCTTTATTTATCATCAAAATCGGTTCATAAAGCGAGCCAAATATCTTTTTTGATTGTACACCTGAACTGTCATAAGACCATATAATGCGGCAAAGTACATGATAGTTTTCTGAAACATATACATCAAGATACGGCATGTGTTGTGTAGCTGTCATAAAATACATTGTCCCATGATCCGATAAAACGCGAATACATTCATCTATCCAGGATTTGCACCATTTAATGTACTGGGGAACATTTTCCCATTTATCCTGATTATTTCCGAAATCCTTTCCAATATTATACGGAGCATCCGCAAAGATCAGATGAACTGAATTGCTTTTCATCTGCCGGAGAACCTGAAGGCAGTCGCCTAATATTGCCATTGAATTATGATTGTGCATTTGTTTTAAATTCGATGTATCATGAAATAAATCAATAAAGTCAAATCTTGTTGTAAGATTTTCCTTTGCATTTTTTACATCTATTCCGATTTCCTCATCAAAATTTAATGTCATTTGTATTGCCTTTTTCACAGTTACTGCCTCCTTTAAACTTATGTGCTTACATTTTAGCAGAAATAATATACAAATGATTATAGCGTACCCCCCATGCTTTTTCAATTACTTATAAATTTGTATCTTTCATAATCAACAAACTGCTAAATTTCAACTTCCCTTCCAATTCTCCTTGACGCTTTCCAGGGATATCAAGTATAATAGGGTTTGCATGAAATTACCCATTATAATAGGGAAGAGAGGAATGTTGCAGTGAAACAATTTTTTGGTATGAGCCAGCGGGGGGACTTAAAGGAAGCAGTCCGTGGGCTGACAAATCCTCAGTTGATTTTGCTGATGTCCAACAGCAATCAGTTTGAGGAACATGTAAAAGAGCTGGAAGCCCTTTATCCCCAAGTACCCAGTATTGGATGTATTGGAATGTGCTATGATACCAGGGTAGCAGAACAAGGTGTGGGTGTGGTGGCTTTTCTTAATGGAGTAAGCGCTGCTGCCAATGTTCTGGAGCAGGTATCTGTAATGCCGGTAAAATACATTCATCGGCTGAAGGAAGATTTAAGAAGGGTGAATGCTTCCCAGTCAGACACCATTTGCATTGACTTCTGTTCTGGAAATGATGCCTGTGTGCTGACCACCATACATACTGCTTTAAGACAGCAGAATATTTCTCTGGTAGGCGGAACCGGCGATGGAGGCAAAGTATCTGCCAATGGCAAGGTATATCCAGATTCTGTGGCTTATGCCCTCATAAAAAATCAGGGCGGCAAAGTCAAAGCATACAAAGAAAACATTTATCGCCAAATAGGAGATTACAAGTTTATTGCATCTCAGACTGACAAGGCCAATTACCGAATGGGAGCATTAAACGGAAAGTCAGCCAGACAGGTTTACCAGGATATTCTTCATGTGAGCGAACAGCAAATCCTGACTCAAACCTTTAAAAACCCTTTTGGAAAGCTGAATGGAGATGAAACCTGTATTATTTCCATAAAAGAGGTAAACGGCAATGCTTTAGCCTGTTTCAGGCAGGTCAATGACTCGGACGTTCTCATTCTGCTGGAGCTTGGAGATTATAAACAGATTGTAAAAGAAACGATTCAAAAAATCTGTCAGGACTTTCCCAGGCGCTCAGCTGTATTTTCTGTCAACTGTCTGTTCCGATATAAACTGTTCAGCGAGAATGGATATATGCATGAGTACTTAAGAGACATGAGTACTTTAGGCGACCATGCAGGTCTTGTCGGTTACGGAGAACATTACAACAATCAATTTGTCAACCAATCCATGACTTGTGTTGTATTTGAATAAGGGGGAGAACACATGCTTTTTCGAAGAGATAATAAACACACATCTGGAAAATCACAAAAAAAGGAAAAAGATTTATCTCCTGTAGTTTATGTGACGGACAGTTTAAAACAATACCATACGGATCTGGTTGAAAAAGAAGTTGCGTCTTTGTGGGAGCTTAACCTTATAGGGACTTCTTTTGACAGTGTTCTTGGTGAAACTGAACGCTTCCAGGAAAAACTGGAAAACCTGGAGCAAAACTTTTTAAGTGTCAATGAAGCGTCCGAACATTTTGTCACAGTCAAAAACGATATTGCCAAGACTGTGGACCAGGCTCAAAACGAGATGGAGATTCTCAAGAACAGTTCTCTTCAGGTTGAAACCCATTTTGGAGAAATGGGAACCACCTTTGCTGCCCTGCAGGATTCTGTAGAACTGATTAAGCAGAGAATGAGCCGCATTGTATCTATTGCGGATCAGACTAATATTCTTGCCATCAATGCCTCAATTGAGGCTGCCAGAGCTGGTGAAAAAGGAAAAGGCTTTGCTGTGGTGGCAGCAGAAGTAAAAAAACTGGCAGATGAAATAAAAGATCTGGCGGCAGAAGTAGGCTCTGGACTCCAGGATGTGGAACAGGGAACTGACAAGCTTAGCGAAAGCATTGGCACTTCCAGAGAGGCGCTGGGAAAAAGCCTTGATAAGGTACAGGAAACCTATAATATGTTTGATCAGATCACTCAGGCTGCAGAGGGGGCTACCTCAGTACATACACAAATTACGGAGGTGATTGGGGAATCCCGGACAGCCTTAGGCATTTTGTGTGGATTCTTTGACAAAATCAAAGACCAGTATCAGGAGGTCATCAAGCATATTCATCTCGCTGGCCGCCTTGGAACTACAAAAAGCGCCATGTTTGAAGACATTGACAACCTCCTCTCCCAAATCGGACCGATTATAAAAGAATAATCTCCTGTCAATTCTTTTGGGAACATAAAATGAACGGAAAACAATTATGACTTTACCGGTATTTTTTGCTCATGGAAAAGCCCCGACCCCGCACCTCACTCACCCTGCTGACTACCATAAAGCTTTCCGGGTCGATTGTGCGGATCAGCTTTTCCACCTGGGGCAGCTCCCGGTTGGAAATCACACTTAAAACCACCTGAGTCTCCTGATGAAGATGGCCGCCCTCCCCATAAAGTAAAGTCACTCCCCGATCTAACTGCTGTAAAATCCCATCCCTCACTGCCTTGGGATTCTGAGTAATGATCTTTACTTCTGTACGGGCAGTTCCCATTAACATCAGCTTGTCCAATACAATCGTATAGGTCAATACCAGCAAAATCCCATAAAGCAGCTTTTCCGATGTGCTCCAA
The DNA here is from genome assembly GCA_949948825.1 of uncultured Clostridiaceae bacterium. Classification (GTDB taxonomy): domain Bacteria; phylum Bacillota; class Clostridia; order Lachnospirales; family Lachnospiraceae; genus Brotaphodocola. Next base: position 4,517 of record CATLIJ010000066.1, on the reverse strand, counting down.
AAAGCTTGAGCCAGCAAAATACAAAAATCAAACACATAAAGACTTACTGAAATGGGAACCCGGTAATAGCGGTTCAAAACCAGGGGAGGAATATCCATGCCGCCTGTAGATGCCCCAGCCCGAATGACCATTCCAAGAGACAGCCCAATTCCCAGTCCGGAAAACAGTGTGCAGAGAAAAATATCCTGAGTGATCACAGCATCTCCCAAAAAACGCCCTGCAAGCTCCAGCGCCGCTGGATAAGTAAAGGTACTGATAATGGTAGTGATGGCAAAGGTCCTGCCTAAGAGAAAATATCCGGCAATCAACATCACCACATTAAAAACCAGCACAAAAAAGGACACAGAAATGCCAAACCCATGATGAATCGCCAATGCAATGCCAGTAGTTCCTCCAGTCACCAGTCCGGCAGGCAGTAAAAACAGCCTGACTGTCAATGCGTAAAGTATATTTCCTGTCACAACCAAAGCCAACATCCAAAATGTCTGCCATAGGTGATATTTCTCACTCAATTTTCTCCCTCCAGTTCCTAATACACTGTATGCCGGGTATGCTGCATGGACAACAGGGATTTTTTAATCGGTTCATATAACTCCTCTCGGCCAATGGCAGCCAGCACCCTGCAATCAAATCTCTCCCTGTCCTTATCCTTTAATTCCTCCTCCACATCCATCACATTCCGGTCTTTCATCTTACGAAATAGCTCTATGATCTCCCTGCTGTCATCATATGATATCTTCTCTGGATTGATCATATACATATTTTTCAGTTTTGTGCTGCTTGCATCAAGGACCCCTAATCCCCGTCCAAATCCAATTGCTTCCATGGCAAACATTCCATAGACAGAATTTAAAAGCCCATGAAGCAGTTCCACTGACACATCTGTATTCTTCAGCAGCATCCGTGTAAAACGCTGATCTACAAAAGTACTTTCCTCAAATCTTGCCACAAACAAACGCCGGTCCGGATTCAGGGCAGTGACAAAATCAGCCTTGGCCCCATCCTCCATCTCATACCACAGATAACCGGCACGCTTTAAGGCATCCGGCAACAGCCGCCCTGACCCGTTTTTAATATTCTCAAACTTTTCTATCCAGTTTAATGCCCCCATATGTCCTGCCTGTCTTAGCTCTTCCTTTGACCTGTGACAGCAGAAGGCATCTATATCTGTTCTGGCGGTAAAAGATTTTAAAAGAGCAGGATTCTTCAGTACTGGCTTTAAATACTCCTCCTCAATCCCATGATTGGCTGCAGGATAGAATAAGGCATTCCATCCTCTCCTCTCTCCTCTTTTAATAGTAAGAAAGGTTTCCACAGGGACCAGACAATCCGCCATCTTCTCCATCCAGGAAACATCATGGAAAAGAGCATTTAATGTAACTCCTCTGGCTGTAATCTTCTCAATCATATGGATGGAGTAATTCTTCATAGAAGCAATCTCCGGATTTTGTTCCTCCCGCAGCACAATACTGTCAATCATAGTTTCCTTTTCCTGGTCTTTAAGATTCTTAATCTCTTTGTTCAGCAGCCAGAAATCGGTTTTCAGGTTTTTATCCGGATTGGATACTTCTTTTTTCTCCATAATCAGCAATGTTCCCACCACATCTGCATTCTGAAACCATCTCCCGCAGTTGCTCATCACCACAGTTGGTATCTTATAATAAAACTGCAGAGCTTTAAAAAACTTCCGGCCAATATCTGTTCCCAGCCATGAGTTGGACAGAATAATCCCCAGTTTTCCTTTCTCCTTCAGCAATTCATAAAGCTTAAAAGGCAGGTAATTGTATAAATCGGTTTTACCTAGAGTAAACTCAATCCCCGTATTTTCCTTAATTCTCTGCCTCCACTGACGCAGATATTCTGTCTCATCTGCAGCAATATTATTATACGCAACAAATGGCAGATTAGAGACAATTGCCCCAAATGCCGGGATTTCCTTTTCAATATTGCTCCCATCCACAGGACTTTTCATCTGAATCCGGTTCCCCACAGCAATCGCAAAAGCATCGGACTGAAACAGGTTTAAAGGAATCTTCAGAGCTTCTATATTGGTAACTGCAATATTGGCAATCTGCAAAGGATAAGCATATTTATCGGATATCCATGTGGTTTGGAAGCACTGTTCCGGATTTGGAAGCCTTTTGGCCTTATTCCAAATCAATGCCTTTGCAATGGTTCCGGTTCCTGCACAAAAATCTCCACAGTCCTCATTCCAGTCATGAACCGTCATCTGGCAAAGCAAATCAGCCAGAACATAAGGGGTGGCATACTGGCCTCTGATCTCGCGCTTTGCCGTATGGACTGTCTTTTCCAGCAAATCCTGCAAAACAGTCTGATCCACCTGTTCAATCTTATTGGAAATCAGAAACTGATTGTAGTCTACCAGATCAATCCATGTATCCTCCGGCAAAAGCTCATTATAATCAACCTTCTGGAACACATTATAAAAATCTCCCTCCTCCACAATCTCCTCTATAATACGATTTCCCTCCTCTGGTGTGGATGTACTGTCAATTCTTTCTATTTTACAGGCACAGTTATGATATTTCTTTATGGTATTGGCAAACAAAAGCCGGTTAATCCAGTTTAACAGAACAGATTTTGCATAAGCAGAATACAGATTGGCTTCATCCTTGTCATATTCCTCGCAAAAGGTATTCCACCATACTTTCAGCTTCCGCTCCATCACCATATTTCTGCTTACCTCCCTGGTAAGCTTTTCCGCCACCATATTTTTGTTCCTCTGAATCAGTTCTGTCATAAGTTCATCGGATATGGTTGTAAGAACAGAGGACGCAGCTATGGTTCCCTTTACCAAATATTCATTCACAGTCAGGACAATCTCCCGAATCTCAGACAGCCATTGCTCCTTATAAATTGCCACATCTTCACGGCTTCTTATGTAATCGGTTCCGCTCCATACCCGGACTGCCTCAAAATTACCGGACGGATTCTTTACATAAAGCTTTCCATAAGTAAAATTCCAGATTACAAAGCTGTTTAACCCAAGCACATCCGCTTTTCTGGCTGCATCCTGAATCAATGCTTCATCTGTTATGAGAACATCCGGCATCTTCAGCTCCCATCCCTGGAGAATCTTATTCTGAGCCTCATCCTCATACAGCAGCACATCTGGAAACATACTTTTCTTGTGAACCGATAAAGTACTTTCGCCGCCTGCGCTTTTAATCTTAATATTCATTCTAAGAAGCATGGCCCGGATCTCCGAAATAATCACAATAGCCCAGCTTCTCTCATTCCTCCTGACAACAATCCCCATATACTCCCTGTCTTTCCTGAAAACAGCTTTCCAAAGTCAAACCACTATCTTTCCTCGAACTCTGATATAAGATTCTGCACTTTTATATATTTTCGTGCCTTTTTATCCAGCTGCTCCCATGCTAAAAAAAGCCTTCGCTTGGCAACGTCAATATAATCGATCTCTTCTCTTTTAAACAATGCCACATTCTCATTCTTCTCAATTCCAATAAAATTCCTTCCCTCCATCAAGGCTGCAACCAGAAAAGAACCGCTTCCAAAGGCATTGTCCAAAACCACATCCCCAGGATTGGTATAGGTGCGTATCATATACCTTCCCAAAGCAATAGGCTTCTGAGTCGGATGCAAAACAGCTCCCTCGCTTTCTGCTGTCTTTACATAAATAATATCCGTAGGATACCTCTCTCCCTCACTGGCCACCCGTACTGGCTCAAAATCTCCATAATTCCCACACAGCTGATTCTTTCTGGTCCCCTTGTCATAAGGTTCCCCCTGAGTCATCTGAGGATGATAGGTGGGCTGCCTTTTATAAAATACGCACACATCCTCATGCTTTCTTAAAGGCTGCTTTTTGGCGTTCAAAAAGTTCGTTGGCTTTGACTTTTCCCAAACCCACTTATACTTAAAACGGTTGGGCTGGCTTAAAATCAGCTTTGCCGTAAAAATCCCGTTGGAGGTCAGCACAATCGCTCCATTCGGCTTAATGATACGGTTGTACTGCTTCCATAGCTGGTCCAGGGGAATATAACAATCCCACTCATTCTGTGTCATGCCATAGGGCAGATCACACAAGATCATATCTACACTCTCATCCGGAATCCAATCCATATATTCCAGGCAGTCTCCCTCAAAAATCCGATTCACCACTTCCCCTGGTTCTTTCCAATCCATCTCTGCTTTCTGCATGCTTCCTGCTCCTTACATCTGTCCGTATTGTACCATAAAGATAAATCGAACACAAGTTCTATTTTATAAAAAGAATCTAAACTTTTCCTCATAAACAGGAATATCTTTCATATTTTCCCGTCAACAGCTGCTATGTCCCATCAAAATACAAAACTCCCCCATACACCCGTTCCTTCATGTATTCGTCTAAATCCAGCTCTGCAAAACCGCCCCATGTGGATACCTTTACCCTGGCCTGATCTCCATGTATTTGAAGCTCTGTAATAGTCACCCAATGAAGGCGCATATCCTCCCTGCTGCTTTCTCCTCCATCATAAATGGTTGTTACCTGC